>CAYSHR010000046.1:0-12407 GCA_964430795.1 uncultured bacterium | reverse complement strand
CCCTTTTCCGGTTCCGCCTATTTGAGAAAGTACGGTTTTTATCTCTTTGATTTTCGATATTGCCCTGGCCATATGAATCAAAGCGCGGTCGGTTTGTTCCAGAGTTGTTCCAGATGGGAGCTTGGCGTTGATTTTGATAATGCCCTCATCGCTTTCAGGGAAGAACTCCATGCCTGATTTGCCTATGAGGAAAACACCGACAATAAGGGCTAGGAACGATACGAATGTCACCAGAAGCTTTCTTTTATTGTTTGTCAGAATCCAGCTTAGCGCCGCTCTGTAGTCTTTTTCCAACTCATCATAAAAACCATCCCACCCGTTGGCGAACTTTCTCAAAAAGGACAATTTATTGCCGTTGACTTTATTCTCCTTTTTGACGTCTTTTCGGGTTTTAAGGAAAAGGGACGCCAGCATTGGAGTGAGAGTGAAGGATATAAGCAGTGCGACAATAGTTGCGAAAACCACTGTTAAACCAAATTGATAAAATATCTTGCCTATGATTCCCTTCATAAAAGCGATGGGCGTAAAAACCATAATATTCGTCAGGGTGCTGGCGATAACGGCGATGGCGATTTCACCGGTTCCCTCAAAAGCGGCGGTTCTATTGTCTTTACCCTGGGCAAGTTTGTTGCTGATATTTTCCAGAACAATAATATTGTTGGTAACCAGCACGCCGATGGATATGCCCAGGGCCATCATTGAAATAAGATTGATGGTAAAGTCAGCGAAAAAGAGCAGAGAGAATGTGGCCATGAGACTTGACGGCATTGATATGGCCACGATAAGGGTTGCTCTGTAATCGTGTAGAAAGAGGTATAGAAGTATGGATGTCAGAAGAATTCCGATAAGGATATTTGAAAGAACGTCTCTTATTGAGTCCCTGATATAAGTTGATTTGTCATTGGCTATGGCGGTTTCAATTCTCTCATCTTTTAACCATTCGTCCAGCTTTTCCAGTCGTTTCCCGGCCTCGTTGCTGATAAGTATGGAATTGGCGTCGCTTGCTTTTTGGATAGACAATGAAACCGCCGGTCTTCCTTGAAATCTGGCTTGTTCATCAGGCTTCTCATAAGCGTCTTTTATTTCCGCCACATCTCGCAAATGAATAACCGCTCCCCCTGGAGTGATTATTTTCATATTTCCAATTTGAGCAAGATTCTCAAATTCCCCTGTCAATCTAAGGGAGTATTCAGAGGTGATACCAGTAATTCGCCCTGTGGGAAAATTGATGTTTTCAGATTTAACAAGACCGACAATATCAAGTATGGAAAGACCATGGGAACGGAGTCTGTCAGCATGGCAGGCAATGAGAATTTCTCTTTCCAGCCCTCCGATTATTTCCACTTTGCTCACGCCGTCGATTTTGGAAAATTCATCTTTTAGTCTGGTCTCGGCCAGATTTGTTATTTCCGTTAACGGGCGATCGGAATTTATGGCGATGGTTAAAACCGGCTCCGCTGAGATATCCAACTGTTCAACAACAGGAGGCAAAATATCATCGGGCAGTCTCATTTTGGCTTTATCGACTTTATCTTTTGTATCGATTTTGGCCATGGCGCCGTCAACATCCAGTTCAAATTCCATAATGATAAGGGAGAGATTTTCAAGACTTTGGGACGACATTGTTCTAAGACCGGAAACCGAGCCCACCTCTTCTTCGAGAAATTCCGTTACCTGGCTTTCCACCTCTTTTGGGCCGGCGCCTGGATAAACCGTAGTGATAATGACAATTGGGAAGTCTATTTTTGGAAACAAATCCTGGGAGAGTTGGGCAAATGAAAACGCGCCGAAAATCACAATGGAGAGAATCAAAACTGTGGCAAGTACAGGGCGGTCAACAGCTAATTTAACCAGAAACATAAATACACCTTTTTTGACGCGGGTTACGCGTCGGGGTTATTATTTTTGTTTTCTTCTTTTATTATTTTTATTTTTTCGCCTCCAACAAGGCGATTCTGACCCCAGACTACTATTTTGTCTCCAGTAAGAAGCCCGGAAAGCACTTCAATTCTATCGTCATTTCTTTTGCCTGTTTTTATCAGGCGCTTTTCACTCTTTTCATCGTCTCTTGCAACAAAAACAAAAATGTCGTTGTCCTTTTTAATGATTGAGTCAACAGGAACCGAAAGGGTGTTTGGCGCCTCGTAGGTCAAAACCTGAACAGACTCAAGAGTGCCCGGTCTTATCTTTTTGTCTTTGCCCAGCTTTACTTCGACTCTGAATAACCTGGACTCCATATCAGCGGAATAACTGATTTTAGAGATGGCGCTTTCTTTGGAAATATTAACTCTTGCGTTTTTATCTTTGCCAATAACAACCAACTGCCCTGTTTGCAACTCCTCAACGTCGCTCTGTGAAACCTTCATTATCACTTTGGCGCCTGAAATATCCGCCACCACGGCAAGAATCTGTCCAGGCTCCACTTTATCTCCCGGGCTTACCCTTAAGTCTGTCAGGATTCCACGAATGGGCGACTTTAAGGATGTCATATATGAGGCGTCGGTAAGACCGGCCTTGTGGATTTCCAACACTAACTTTACCTTGTCGAAATCCTCTTTTGAGATGGCGCCGGCTTCAAAAAGAGGAAGCATTCTATTATAGGTGCGTTTCGCTGCCGCGTATTTGATTTTCGCGGATTTTTGCGCGCTATAGGTTTGGGCGGCCGAAAGAGGGTCCAGGCTGATTATCAGACGCCCTCTGGTTACTTTGTCCCCTTGCTCGCGGTGAACTTTTTTAACTCTCGCGGGAATGTTTGAATAGAGGACAGCCTGGGCTTTTCCCTCAATCTCGCCGGAAAAAGTTCTCCACCGTTGGAACAGGGCGGGGGCGATGGTTTTAACGTCAACAGGAACGCCCTGGGCTTTCTGAATATCTTCGATGCTTTTCTGTTTTTCCCCTTTGCCCAGAATCAGTTGGGAGGAAACAGCGATAATCACCAAGACTACAATTACAATTAAAATAACAGCATTTCGTTTCATCTTAGAAATCTTCCTTTCCAAGAGCTCGTATTAATTTTGCCCTATTTATGTTAAGGCTGTGCATTGTTTGGATATAGCCCAGTTTCGATGTTATCAGAAGAACTCTGGCGTCGTTTTTTTCAAGGGCTGTGCCTAGCCCGTTTTCGTATCTTATCAAGGCTAGTTCAAAGGCTTTTTCAGCAACCGCGATTGTTTCGACTCTTGCTTCCAACTCAAGCTTCAAAGAGGCGAATTCCTGGGTTATCTGAGTAAGCTCAAGCTCAATGCCTTTTAAAAGCTCGGCTTTTCGCAACCGGCTGATTCTTTCTTCTGAGCGATACTGCCTTATTTTGGCGTAGGAATTCAGCCCGTCAAAAAGAGGCCAGGTAAACGTGACTCCCACTGACCAGAAATTATTCCAGTTCTCATCCTCTTCCGTATCAGGCCAGAATTCATCTTCATCAACAGCGCTCATGCCCTTCCAGGTGTAGTTCATGTTTGCCGCGAGAATCGGCAGATAATTGGAAATATAAATGTTGGAAGTGGTTCTGTGCATATTGGCTTGCATCTCAATAAGGTGAACTTCATTCCTGCTTGCTTTGGCTGTCAGGATCATATCGTCAAGAGGTTTTTCCGGAAAAAATTTAAAGAAACCATCAGCCGCGTCGATGGGTTTATCCATTGGGCGCCCAATAATTGACGCAAGGAGTTTTTGGGTCATAATCACCGCTGTTTCAGCCGCGATAACCTGGGGTTTTGAGGCGGCCAGGTCGGCTCTGGATTGGAGAAGATCAAATTCACTTCGAGTCCCAGCGTCGAATTTGATTTTTACATTGTTGTAATGGGCGTTATTGATGTTGTAATTTTCCTTGGCTATTTTTAGAGCTTCTTTGGCCAGAATCAGGTTGTAATAAGCTTGGCGAACCTCAAAAATAAGGTCGTCGCGAGTCAGGATTTCACTTTTTTCGCTTATCTTTTTATAAGTTCTGGCAAGCTTGATGGCGTTGGTGATACGGCCAAATGTGAAGATATTCTGATTTGCCGAAAGGGTAAAACTCCATTCGTGTTGATAAACCATGGGGATTTCACCATTGGGCGGCGGAGGCAATTGCATGGCTTGAAACAAAGGCGCGAAGGCGCTCAAATCCAGGGTTGTGGCTGGTTGCTCGATATTGTAAAGATACCCGGCAATGGCTGTGATCTGGGGCCAGGCCGCTGAGGCGTTTTCCATAACCGCGGCTTTGGCTTTGTTGATATCCTCTCTGGCGATTTTCACCTTTTCATTATTTTCAAGAGCCAGGTCAATTGCCTCTTTTAAAGTCAATGAAAAAAGTTTATCGCCATTGTCAATGCTATTATTATCCTGGGCGTCAGTCGGGCCGGCGCCCGCGGATATAAAAAAAGCAAACGCGAATATCATTAACAACAAATTTGCGGATCTCACGAATATCTCCGATTCATCTGTGATCGCCGGTTGAAAAGTGAAGCACGTGGCGGTTGAAAAGAGCAACACCAGAGTCAAGGTTAAGTTTCCTTACTCTTTCTGTCAATGTCATCTTTCAATGAGCTATTGTGTGCCGTTCCCAGAGCGCACTCAAATGGGAGACGGCTAGTTATTTTGATAGCTTTGATTTTCCTCTCCTTCTTCGTTTTGCATCCTTTAGTCGATAGCTCTCCCCGGCAATCCCGATGATATGACACCGATGAATAATCAAAAGGGCGACAGGGCAAGCAACGGACAGCATGTTCGATAGATACAGGACAATCGATGCGACCGTTCTAAATGAGTTTTTAGAAGCAGATAGGAGGTCAAAGCAAACCAAGAGCGACAAGGAAGTGAGTGAAAAGTGACAAGTGCTGGAGACATTCTGGAGACTTGCGATATAAACGCGAAAACGGGAAGCTGGCCAACGCTGGCTAACTTCCCGTTTTCTAAACCATTTTCATGGTGGGCAGAGACGGAATTGAACCGCCGACACGAGGATTTTCAGTCCCCTGCTCTACCGACTGAGCTATCTGCCCGTGGCCCTATACTAGCCAAAAGCTTTTATTTGTCAATATCAGCGTTTAAAAAAGACTGATGGATAGAAAGCTTTTCTTATACGAATAATTATGGCTCGCTTCTGGTTTACTCAAAAGGAAACTTTGACCTTTGTGAAGACTATGTCATGGCCAAAAGCACCGAATTTTGTGTCTATGTCCCCATAGACAAGCAGGGCGCCCAGGTTTATTTCCAGAGAATCCAAGGGCGCTATGAGAAGCTCGGGAAATAGAATCCAGCTTGAGTCGGAAAAACAGACTCCTGAAAATATCCTTGGCTTAATCGTCCCATTCAAAAAGGGCTTGTCAAAGCCGCCGAATAGGTAGTCATCCACAAGTTCGGCGGTATTATCGCTGGGAAGCCCCCGGATATATTGGGCGTTCAAATAAAAAGCGCCCGGGAAAGTGTAATCAATTCCGGCCACGCCCCTTATATATGAGTCCTCAAGAGGGTCATCTTCGGCAATGACAATGCCGTCGGGGTATTCCTCATTTCCAAGAAGACCCACAAGGTAGTTTGTGTTGTGCCCCATATCCAGAAGGTATTGGGTTTTATAGGGTTCAGGGATGTTATAGGCGCCTTCCCCCCATACTCCTATATCAAGAAAGGGCACAGTCATGGCAAAGTCCGCGCCAATGACCTGGGTTCTGGGATATTCCTGTTCCACCTCAAGGTCCACCTTGTCAATAATTATCAGAGTACCCGCTGAGAATGGGTCAACTTTCATATTGATGGTTTTGGGCACGCCAAAGTCATCTCTCACGTAGGCATAGCTGAGGGAGAAATCAACAGGTCCCGCTGTGGCGGCGACTTTTATGGCGCCATTACCGTTTGATAGAGCCCTGTCGGGCAGCTTTGACCTTACCATCACATTGCCAAGCTCGGCGGTCTGCAGGGCGGGAATCAGAAAGGCGTCGAAAATCACATCCAGAGTAGGGTCTCCGGTGTCAATGTCAAACTCGTCGGAAAGCTCTTCAAACTGCTTTTCAAAGATGGGCCTGATGTCCGTTCTTGGAAGAAGGGCGGGATAGAACAGAGGAATATAAACACCGGTTACGGTTAAAGGACCCAAATAATAATCGGCCTTAAAAGCCGGGACCGTGTATTTGTTTCCAAAAGCCAATGGATCATGGAAATCATCGGGGTTGAGGTTGTCTGTGGGATTGAACTGATCTCCTGTTCCCCACGTTATCCTCTGTTTGCCGATCTTAAGATCAAGATCGGAAAGACCAAGTCCGGAGATGGTTACATAAGCGTCATCGAGTTCGAGCCTTACAGGATCGAGATTGGTTCTATCCTGCTGCTGATGGATATCAAAGCTGTTGTCGTTCCCGAGGTTCTCTTCCATGTAAAAAGCGTCAAGCTTGACTGAACCTACCAGGGATACCCTATCTGTGGGATAGGCGGTGAGCTTCATGCCCAGAATGGCTTCGTTATAGTTGAACTCACTTCTTTCTTCGGGCTCAATAGTAAATCTGTTTTTAAATGTCACGTAGCCTGTAAGATCATAAATATCATCGGCAAAAGCCATGGTGGTAGAGATAAAAGTAATGATCAGAATCGATGCTATGGTTAACGATATTTTCTTCATCATAATAAATTACCTTGGCGGTCTGCGCAGGCTTCGCTTGGTAAAAAGGCTGTCAGGTATGCCGGCGTTAACTTTCACGTCAACCATTTTCAATACTGTCACCATATTGTCTTTAAGGGTCCTCATCTCAATGATTTTGGGTTGCCAGTACTCGTTATTTAAAAAGGGTACAAAGTTTTTTCTTACCTCGACTTTGGCTTTCTCTTCGTTCTTGTCAAAATATTCCAGCCTGGTTATTAAAAAATAGTCTTTAGTGACTGTAACGCGCATCTTGGAATAGCTGATTTTCGCTCCCGGCTTTGTTTTGATTTCAAGAACCCAGTTTTTCTGATCCTGGCTAAAAATCGTTGGCGTAAAATCGTCACTGAACTGGGTAGTGACCATATCCTCATATGAGAGGTTCGATCCCATAAAGGTCTGATTTCTGACGTGGCTGGCTATCCTGCGAACTTTATTAAAGGCTGGAAGAAAAACAAAATTATTTGTCGGGTCAGTGGCCAGAAAGGCTGTTCCCTTATCAGTGGCCGGTTTGGTGAAATAGATAAATCGGGCCGTGCCCTTTTGCCATATTCTCATCTCCCTGTTTTTTATTGTTCCGTTAGCCTCTGTAATGGTCATCTCCATTCTGAACTGGAGGTCGGAAAAGGCGTTGTACCTGTGGTCCACTTTCGCGAGTATGGTCGCGGCGTCCAAATCCTGGGAAAAAGAGACTCCCGGCCCGGACATGCAAAAGACCGTGATCGCTATTAATAATAATAGTTTGTATTTCACTTGGCTCTCCTTGTTTCCATTGGTCATTCGCAACAAGGGCGGTTCGCGAACCGCCCCTACAACATTCGTAATTCGTCCCCTCTCCGTGAGGCTGTCGAAAAATGAGTAATTCACCCAAGATCGTCATTCCCGCGCAAACGGGAATGACGGCCAAGGTAGTTTTTCGACAGCCTCCCATCTGGGAGAGGGTGCCTCATGTTTATAGCAGCTTTTTAGAGTATTTGCTCAAAAATCGCGGTTTAAATTGTAAAATTATCGCCGGTAACAGAGTAAAGGATCCGCAGGCGGATAACATCATGGTAAGGGCGATCATCATACCAAAGCGCTTTTGAGGCGTCATTACGGAAAAAACAAGCACAGCGAATCCAAGGGATACGGCCAGGGCGCTTATAAGAACGCTTCGCCCTGAAGTTATAAGGGAGACAGATACTGCTTTATCAATTTTGACTCCATTTCCATATTCTTCCACCAGCCTTGACATGAAGTTGACTGAATACCCTGTGCCGATGCCAAGGGCAATGCTGGAGATCATAAAAGTTGTGTTATCAAGAGGAATCCTCAATGCGCCTAATACGCCAAAATAAACAAGGACAGTGAACATGGCCGGTATTGTTGTAACAACTCCTCCGGTTATGGATCTGAAATGAAGAGAGAGAACAATAATTATGGCGAAAATCGCTATCAGAATCGCTTTTATCTGGGTGTGGACGAGCATGGCGTCGAACTTGGAATTTAGAGGTGGCCACCCTGTCAATCTCGCCTCAAAACTTGTTATCATATCTCTTTTTGCTTTATGCCCTGTAATGGCTTTATAGCTCTTTGGACTTACAAAAAGATTTTCAGAATTCACTCCCCAGGCCGCGGCTTTTAAATCCTTTGCCAAATGAATATTTTTTTTGTCACCTGAATCAAATTTGAGTTCGTCAAAGATAGCGGCTTGAGCCTTGACGTGGTGTTTTCTCGCAAGATATTGTTTTATCAATATTTTAATATTTCGAGCAAGGTAAACAATTCCTTCGGGATCATCAGCCCGGATATTTTCAGGAATAATCCCTTTTAATGTCTGCTCCAGGCTCTTTTGAGACAATGAGCCGTTTATTGCGAGAGTATTTGAAATGTTTGAAATAACTTCCGGGTCGGATATGAGGATATCAGCTTCGTCGCTAGCCAGAAAGTCATTCAGAAGTTTTTCCACAGGACCAAAATCATCTTTTTCAAGCTTCTCATCCGTGTTTATAATTTTTTCGAGATTAGTGACAAGGGCGGGGTATTTCCCAGGTGTTGAGTTTGTATAAAAGGCGTAATCAAGAGAGACTTTTTTGGTGATTTTTTTCGCCAGTTCGCGATTAAACAGCATCCTTTGCTCTTTTGGCAGCGATGTGCCGCTTAGTGTAACAAGCTCTGTTTCTATTGATTCCTCCATGACCTCTCTTACGTTTTCAAGGGCTTTTCTTACTACAGCGGAGTCGATATCTCCAATTCGGGCCTGAACCACGCCGTTGGTGAAGTTGGATTCGACCAGGAGCTTCAGAGCTACCTGCCCGACCAGCAACATCATTATCTGGGAGACTTTTCCCACAGTATCGGGCAAGCCGGGCTCCCCTGTAAGTTGAGAGTTCAGAACAGATATAATGTCCGCTACTGATTGGGGAAGATTTACCTTTTCAATGACTCTCAACCCTTTTCCAAGAAGCTCCATCTGCTCCAGAATCCCCGGATGCCTTATGTCTTTTGACCGGAAATTGATGATAAAAAGCTGAGAGCCTCCGAAATGCTTCTGAAGGAGCTTTTCCGAAACCTGAGGTTCCGAGGCTTTGGGGAAATAATCAAGAAGGTTTACGTCCCTTGGAACTTTGCTGTAGAAATAAAAGGAAGCCAGAAGCATTGCCCCGAAAATCACGAAAACCGACTTGGGACCGGCGTTTATAACCCGCGAGATGTTCTGTAACAGGGTGCCCATCCATATGTTCTTGTCGGATATAAGGGCAAAAGGCCTGGCTCGTGAGTATTTAACAAGGGAAAGAACCACGGGGATGAAAGTAATGGACAGGATCACCGAGAAGAAAGCGCTGATGGCGCAAGCTTTTCCGAATTCCTTAAATATGGTCAAAGGCGCGACAATTAAGGATAAAAATCCAGCCGCCATGGCAATGCCGGAAATCATCATTGGGGAGATCATGGCCTCCATGGGTCTTCCATCATACGGATTTTTTACAAGCTCGCTTCTGGTCTCGTAATATTTTCCTAATACGTAAACTCCCATGGATGTGCATATGGCTATGACCACCACGGGGATCACTGAAGTGAGCATAGTCAGGGCAAGACCCATTATGGACATGGCGCCGATTGTCCATATTATTGCCAGACCAACTGTGGCCAAAGGCAGAACCACCCCTATTAATCGACCGAAACTGATATACAACATCAATATGACTATTAAGAAAGTGATGGGGATCAGCTTGGACATATCCCTGGCTATCAGGCTGCTCATATATTCCATAACCATGGAAAAGCCGCCAAAATAGAGATTGGCGCCAGGCCCACCTTTTGCCGCTGCCTTTTTGATCTCTCTGGCCACATTCTCTTTGTCGGCATTCTCCTCGATGCGTACCGAAATCAGGGCCGCCTTGCCGTTGGCGGATATGATGTTGCCAACAAGCATGTTGTTGCCAAGAGCTTTTTTTCGAAGCTTCTCCAGCCGGCTCTTATCCTTTGGAATTATTTCCGCCGGAACAAGGTGGGTTACCGAAATGCCATCCCTTAATTGGGATGTATCAAGAATATTTGTGATCGAAAGGACCTGCTTCACGCCGTTTACCTTTGTCACGGCTTTTGTGATTTTCCTTACCTTGGAAAGGGATTCAAAGGTAAAGATATCCTTCGATTCCAGAGCTACAAAATTGATGTAGTTACTCCCAAATTTGCCGCCGGTCTCCTTAAAAAACCTCACATCAGGATCATCTTCAGGAAAAAAGTTCAGAACATCGGTATCAACTTGAATTGACGTTGCCCTGTAGCCAAACCAGGCTGTCGCCAGGGCAATAAGAAACAGGGTGAAAAACTTGTGCCTGAGTATAAATCGGGAGTATGTTTTCATAATGGCGAAAATATATTCGAATACTTACTCGGCGTCAAGATAGATAAGGGAAAAAAGGTAATCGTTCAGTTACAAGGGACTTTTTGGAAAAGCGGGGACATGTACTTGTTACGCAGCCCCGGATTTTCATATGAGATCGGGGTACACGATCCCCATTTCCCTAATATCATTGACAATGCCGGCCATTGTTGAGAAATGAGGTCATGTCCCCCGATCTCAAACCCTGCCACCTTGCTCCCTTGTCACTGAATGATTACGAAAAAAGTTATTCCGGCATTGGTTAACGATACTGAAGACGCCCTATCGCTACCAGCAAAGTGAATTACGGAAATTCTCAAGTTTTCCAGGCAAGTCGGTCTGAATAATTTCTACCCTCTTTTCCATCATCTTTTCCCATGTCCAGGTAAAACCCAGGGCGGCAAAAATATCTCTTTCCCCAAGGGCGTCCATAAAAACCACAGCTCCGTTATCAATAATGTATGTAATATTATCCTCATCAAAACCATCACGGGTCAATTCAATATGCTCCGGATCGGGATCGAAATGTTCAAAGATGGTTACGGTTTCGGCCATAGATGACGATGACGGCTGGATCCTCACATTGAGGGAAACAGAGCGTATTCTGTCGAGTTTGTCCACACTGCCGGAGTAGACAAAACAGATTTCCTCAAGACCCATGGCGACGATTATCTCAATGGCGCCTTCGGGTTCGCTTGATTTCATATCGATATCCACCTGGCCCCCTCTGCCAGCAATAACAGCAAGAGCCTGGGCCAGGGTGGGAACTTTAAGATCAGGATAAGCGCCCATGTACATAAAATCGGAAACAGTGAGTAGTTCTATTTCCGCCAGCGTCATCTGATCCACAGAGCCAGTGCCATCAGTTGTACGATCAACCGTATGGTCATGCATCAACACATACTGGCCATCTGATGTATGGCGCACATCAATCTCCACGGCAAAAGCGCCAAGGTCGAAGGCTTTCTCAATAGCTGGGATGGTGTTTTCAGGCGCGAACAGGGTCGCCCCCCGGTGGGCAACGATCTTTACATCAGGATATTTGAGATCACAGTCGTCATTGTTATCGTCATCGTCATTGTCGTCGTCATCGTCATTGTCGTCATCATTGTCGTCATCGTCATCATCAACAATATCATCATCGTTTCCCAAAGCGTCTGTGTCAGAAGGAGATTCGTCTTTGTCACAACCAATAGATGGAAATAATAACAGAACCCAGACCAAAACTTGAAAAAGTATAATTTTTCTAAACCGGGACATAATCAACCTCACAAATATTGCCAAGCAACCATATCAAGTTTCCTGTTTTTGAACAAATAATTATCTTGTCAAATTGAAATTTCTACAATTGACTTTGCTCCTTGCCAAAATGGCGCCCTGTTGTGCTATGATCGCCCTATGGAACCAACTTGCTGTTTTTGAATAAACCTTGTGAATCAACAGGCAAAACCATGAATGACGAAAAAAGAACCAAGACGGCTGAATTTGATGTATCTCTTGTAATTCCGGCATATAATGAAGAGACCCGCCTGGCCCCGACGTTGGAATATATAGCCGGTTTTTTTAAGGAAAAAAAATACTCTGTCCAGGTTATCGTTATGGACGATGGGTCTACTGACAAAACAAAAGAGATGGCTGAGACTTTTGCTGAAAAATTTGAGAAGTTGGTTGTCCTTCGAAATGAGCCCAACAGGGGCAAAGGATATTCAGTAAAAAGAGGAATGCTGGAAGCTACAGGAAAAATCAGGGTCTTTTATGACGCCGACGGCTCCACCCCTATTGAGGAGCTTGACAGGGCTTTGGAATGGCACAAAAAAGGCTATGACATTGTTATCGGCTCCAGGGCTCTTGATGATTCAGTTCTGGATGTAGCTCAACCTTTTCACAGAAGATTGGCAGGCGCGATTTTTAGATCACTGGTGAGTTTTCTCG
>CAYSHR010000045.1:0-12429 GCA_964430795.1 uncultured bacterium | reverse complement strand
AATACCGGTTTCAATTAACTGAGGCCAAGGATGTGGAGGAAGCTGTTGGGCATATATGCAACTTTCCCCCTGACCTTATGTTTGTTGATTTTAATATGCCCGGCGCCTCAGGTCTCGATCTTCTTGAAAGAGTGAAAAAATTCAACAACTATGATTTTCCCGTCATTATGCTCACCGGCGAAGGCTCTGAAATGGTGGCTGTAAACGCCATGAAAATTGGTGTGGGAGACTATCTTATAAAAGATGAAATCAATCCCAATTCCATTCGAATTGCGATTATAGGCACACTTGACCGGTTCAAAATGGAAAAAACAATTGAAAATCAAAGAAGGCAACTCGAAATCGCGGCCAGGACCGATGGTCTTACCGGTCTGTGGAATAGAAGATATTTTGATGAGCAATTGGAACTTGAGATGGAGAGAACCGCCCGATATAAGTTGGTTCTTTCCCTGGTAATGGCTGACCTGGATCACTTTAAAAAAGTTAATGATGATTTCGGGCATATTATCGGCGATTCTGTTCTCATAGGTTTTTCAGAAGTTTTAAAACAACAACTTCGAATGTCGGATTTCGCGGCCAGATATGGCGGCGAGGAATTCTGTATAATTATGCCAAACATTACCCTGGAAAACTCAATTACGGCTATCAATCGTCTTAAGGAGAAATTAGCCAAAAAAGAATTCAGGAGTGATAAAGGGGAGCCATTTCATATTACAGCCTCCTTTGGAGTTGTTGAATTTGCAGATGAATTTAAAGAATCTGAGCAGTTCATTGAAGTTGTTGATAAGGCTCTATACCACGCCAAGGAAACCGGCAGGAACAGAATTATTGCCATTGACAACAAAGGAGCCTTGAAGCAAGTTTGAAATCCCTGGAAATCATTAAAATTGTATAATTTCCAAGATTATCTCTCTTTCTTATTGACATAGCATTCCCGAAATAGTATTACTTTTTTGTCATTCGTAATAACATTTACGGGCTTTAAACGTCCCTGCTGAAACAATCCATTATGCACATTTCAGATGGAATTCTTTCAAACGCGGTTCTTGTTTCAGGAATCGTTACCACTATAACAGGCGTGGGGATTGGTCTGAAACGCATTGAACCCCGGGATGTGCCAAAAGTGGGCGTAATGTCCGCGGCTTTCTTCATCACTTCATTCATTCATATCCCAATTGGCTCAACGAGCATTCACCTTCTGTTAAACGGACTGATAGGAATAATACTGGGATGGGCGGCATTCCCGGCAATACTGGTGGGTTTATTTCTTCAGGCCGTTGCAGGGCATGGAGGATTTACAACTCTTGGCGTAAATACCGCGATCATCGGAATTCCCGCGATTGGAGTACACTACCTTTTCAGGCTTTTCAATTATTCAGAAAATAAAATACTTATTCCTCTTGGACATTTTTCAATAGGCTTTCTTGCCATCTTTTTTTCCGCCACATTGTTGTTCTTTGCCATGATAACCACCGGTACGGCTTTTACAGAAGTTGCCATCGCCGCTTTTATAGGTCAACTTCCCTTAATGGTTGTTGAAGGTCTGATTACTCTCTTCTCCCTTCAATTTTTATTGAAAGTCAGCCCTGGGATTCTTGTTTCCACCAACTTCAGAAACCATCATCCTGATATGAAAATTTGAGTTTCATGACAAAAGAGACCAACAAAAAAAGTATTCTATCCAAAATAGACTCCAGAGTAAAAATAGTTCTTCTTTTTCACTTTGCCATAATCGCGGCTATCTCAAATTCCTTTCAAACCCTGTTTTTAGCCCTGGCCATATCTTTTTTCCTGGTGGCCATTAGCCCGGTAAAATGGAAAACGCTGCTGGGAAGGCTTTTAATCGTAAACTCATTCCTTTTTTTAATGTGGCTGATAATCCCGCTGACTCACCCTGGCGATACTGTAATCAGAATATTCGGATTATCCGCGCAGAAAGAAGGATTTCTTCTTGTTTTCATTATTACTTTAAAAGCCAACTCGATTTTTATAGCCGCTTCGGCCCTTTTTGGCGCCAGTTCGGTTTTTGACATCGCCCACGGTCTGGACCATCTGAAAGTTCCAACGAAACTGGTTCAACTTCTATTCTTTACATGGCGCTATGCCGCCCTTCTGAGTATGGAGATTGCCAGGCAAAGAAACGCCATGAAAGTCAGATGCTTCCAGGCAAAAATGAACACTCACACATATAGAAGTTACGCCTACCTTCTTGGCATGCTTCTGGTAAGAAGCCTGGACAGGGCGCAAAGAGTTTACCAGGCTATGATTTGCAGGGGATTCTCAGGCACTTTTCCGGCATATAACCATCCAAAGTTTAAGCTTGTAGATATTTTCGCCTCTTTTTTGTCAGCAGGAATTGTTATTGGCATGGGTTTAGTGGAATGGAGAATATGGAAAACGCTATAACACTGACCGATATTCATTTTGGATACACTAAGGAAAAAAAGATTCTTGATGGTCTTGATCTTGCTGTATCTCATGGACAAAGAATTGGTTTGCTGGGTCCAAACGGCTCTGGGAAAACCACCCTCTTTCAAATAATAATGGGCTTATTGAAACCCTCACAAGGCGCCATCAGTATTTATGGCCGGCAATGTGAAAAGGAGAAAGATTTTCTATATGCCAGAAAAAATGTCGGCCTTCTTTTTCAAGACCCAAACGATCAGCTTTTCTCTCCCACTGTGGCTGAGGATATTGCTTTTGGCCCCCTTAACCTTGGAATACCAGGAGAGGAAATTCGCGAGATTGTCAAGAATACTCTGGAGCAGGTGGGCCTTGGCGGTTACGAAGAACGAATCACCTATAAGCTCTCCCCAGGGGAAAAACACCTTTGCGCCTTGGCTTCGGTATTAGCCATGGCGCCTAAAATGCTGCTTCTTGACGAACCGTTAACCGGCCTTGACGAAGAATCGTTGCAAAGGGTGAGAGAAATATTAAGAAATTTGGATATCGGTTATCTTATGATTTCCCATAACAAGGATATTCTGAAAGAAGAGACTGATAAAATTCTTCAGTTAAAGGCCGGTAAAATCATCTCTTAAAAAAAACTCTTTATTGCTTTACCTCGACCTGAGTTCTAGGGGGCAATTTGGCTCTCATACCCTGACGGTTTTCCAGCAAACCCGCTTTCGGGTCGATTACTCTGAGCATGGGACCAAGATTTCCCGCGCCGGGAAGAATCTGCCTTACCCATGCACCCTGCTTGCATTCATGAAGTCTCTTTTTTTCGCCTTTATCATAAATAGTCCCGCTCTTGGGTCCAAAATGCCGGCCTTTATCAAGCCTGTCAATAAGCTTGTCTTCTCTTAAATTGCTTCTTCGCCCACCTTTTGACATAATGCCTCCTTATCGATTCCTCATTTTACAGGATGTTGAAAAAGTTCATACCCAGCTTTTTCATTTGCCTGATAATTTTCACTCCCCAAGTCACTACAGGGGAATATTATGTATAGCATAAATAGGTTTCTCTTGACACCTTGAAATAGTTTATAGGAACACCTTGAAGGAAACAACCATGCCGGTATGCCACCGCCTGTCCTGAGTTTATCGAAGGGGCAGCAATAACCCGACGCCACCCGGAGTGCTGCCAGTATCAATCGAGACAAGAAAGATTTTAGATCTAAGAACTTATTCAAAAGGCGGCGTTTTGTCCAGATTGCATTGCCAACATTGGCTACCGATGATACATTCCGGAAATGGGAAAAATTATTTTGGCGATATTACTAACCTTCTTACTTGTCCAGGGCGCCCTGGCGTCTGCTTTATATTGGCCCGGCTATAAATGGAAAACCATTCACACTGATAATTTCAGAATTCAATATCATCAGGGAGAAAGACAACTTGCCTACAGGGTGGCGGTTATCGCCGAGGAGACCCTTGCCGCATTTACCGCCAGGTTCAATTTCAAACCCTGGGGGAAAATTGAGATTGTTTTGTCGGATGCCCAGGACGACTCCAATGGATCATCAACCCATATTCCATATAATACCGTCAGGTTATACGCCGCGCCGCCCCACCCCAACAGCCCACTTGATGATTATGACGACTGGCTTAAAATGCTCATCACCCACGAATTGACTCATACAGTGCATATGGATATGAACAGGGGCGCTGTAAAAGTTCTCAGATGGACATTCGGCAGACTCATAGCTTTTAATCATTTTTCCCCCATATTCGAAATCGAGGGTCTCGCGGTTATGGATGAGACCATCTATAGTCACAATGCCGGTAGAGGGCAATCGGTATTTTCGGACATGATAGCCAGAGGGGAATGGCAGTCGGGAGATTTTCCTGAACTGGATCGATTAAGTAGCTGGACTGTAAGTTGGCCTCATGGTTACAGACCTTATGTCCTTGGCGGGCTTTTTCATAAATGGGTATATGACCAGATAGATAAGGATGTTTGGTATGAGATCGCCCAGAAACATTCCGGTCAAATCTGGCCCTTTATGCACAACAGCAACATGGCAAAAACCATAGGTATTGACTTAAAAACGGCATACAAAGGCTGGAAGTCCTGGCTTGATCAGAAATATAGAGACACATACAGGGTATTGGAAAAGGAGGGATTTACACCAAGCAGGGCATTAACGAACACCGGCGAATATACACGACGTCCAAAGTTTTCCAGAGATGGCAAATCTCTTTTCTGGGAGGAACATATCGGGCGCCGTAAAGGCCGAATTAGAAGCATATCATTGGAAAATGACAAAACCGCCAATATCAAACTTACCGGTGAAACAGGTTCGGTGGCTTACATGGAAAATGGAAGTATCACCTACACCGGCGCCGGCGCTTATCAGATATGGAAAAACCATTATGATGTCTACATGATAAAAGGACCGGGCAAGGCCGCCAAACGAATAACCAAAGGGCTTCGAGCAAGAGATATAGCGCCCTTTCCTGACGGCGCCAGGGTTTTATTCGTTGCCAATAGTCTGGAACGGCCCGAGATCGGCATTCTTGATTTGAAGAGTGGAAAAACCACCATTGTTTATACGCCGGAGCCTGAAGACGACCTGATACAATTTGCCCAGCCCGCTATCTCCCCTGATGGAATGAAGGTGGCTTTTTCTGTCTGGCACAATGACGGCAATAGAGATATATTTCTTTTCGACATTAGATCAAGGGAGTTTCGCCGCCTTACTTTTCACGCTGAAAGAGACATCAATCCCGCTTTCTCTCCTGACGGAAAATATATCCTTTTCTCTTCAGGAAGATCGGGAATATATAATATCTATGCCCTGGATATTGAAAAAGAGAAGCTTTTTAAAGTAACCAATGTATTTGGCGGCGCTTTTGATCCCGCGGTATCTCCTTTAAAAAAATGGCTGGCTTTTTCCGGTTACGGTCCAAAAGGTTTTGATATTCATATCACTCCCTATTATCCCGATTTGTGGAAAGAGGTTTCTTATACGACCCTTAAAGACAGAGGATTTGGAAAGTGCGTGATCGGGCGAAGCATCGGTCAGAAGGCTTTAGAAGTTCAGGATGAGTATAAGGAGTCGAAATATCAGGGGTGGAGGTCCATATGGCCAAGGTATTGGCGCCCTTCTATGGGCAGTGTGGAGGGAAATTTAAGTCTGGGGATGACAACTACCGGCCATGACGTATTATTGCGCCACATCTATTCTCTTGCCGGTCTCTATTCCTGGGAGAGTGATTTTCTTTCCTACGGATTATCGTATACCTACGCCCGACTTCGCCCAAATTTTACCGCCAGCCACAATCATTACTCAGTCTACTACGGGAATGTCCTTATCGATCAGAATGGTAAAAGGAGTAACTATTATGAGGAAAGAAACGCCGGCGCTTTCTCAATATCGTTTCCTCTAACTTCTGATTTTTCAATCTTTCTAAATTATATTATCCAAGATCGCAGGAGATTAAACGAATTTCCCGAAGGCGCCTCTGCCCCAATCGAGGAAGGTCTTTTCTCCGGCTTTAGTACTGGTGTTTTTATGGATACCACTACTTTTTACAGAGAATCCATTTCTCCTGTAGATGGCGCCCAGGCTGCAATTACATACACTGCCTTCTCTTCTCTATTTGGCGCTGATTATGAAGTACGCACTCTCCTTGGCGCCTATAACCACTATTTCGGCCTCCCTTTTTACAATCATGTTCTTGCCTACAGATTGACCGGCGGCTATGCTGAAGGTGATGAGCTTTACTTAAGAGCCTTCAGATTGGGCGGCTTCACAAACGATCAGATTCTCGCCCAACCTTCAGAAAACTCTGTTTTTTTAAGAGGATATAATCGTGCTTCCAGACGAAGCCAAAGAGTGGCAGCCGGGTCTGCTGAATATCGGTTCCCTCTCTGGCGCCCTCAAAGGGGCATTTCAACATGGCCGATTTTCCTGGATGGTTTCTCCATGCTGGTTTTTGGGGATGGCGGGATAGCATGGAGTGGTGACTTTGGCAATGAGGATTTCCTGCCAAGCGCCGGCGCGGAATTGCATATTCGTACAATTTTCGCTTATTATTACCCCGTCCAATTCAGATTTGGCGGGGCTTATGGATTCGTTGATCCTGATATTATTGGAGGATTACATTGGATATTAACTCTGGGTGGTTCTTTTTAAGAAAAAAACTTTTCCTTTTTGTGATAATACTTTTCCTTTCTTTCTCTCTATTTGCTTGTTCAGACAAGGATTACACACCCTCTTTTTCCGACAAAGAGATTGAAGAAGCATTTTCATTTATCAGGGGCGCATTAGAGGGTAATTCACCTGCCGCCCCAAAAATTGACGCCAAGGGTTTTATACTTGCAATATACGATGGCAAAGGAAATAGAAAGGTGGCCGCGGCATCTGAATTTCAACCTGCAGTAACTGTATTAACCCAATTAATCAATTCTATAGACTACGATACTTCATATTTAACTTTAAGTATTATTACTGATATTTCAAGGGTCAGAATAGAGAAGTTGGCTCAAATAAGTCCCTTTTATACAGAGGGGGTAAATGGTGTAGCCCACGCGGATGACGGACATATCACCATCCTTGACCCACCATTTATCGCGGCCAGGGATTATGATTTTTCCGAGATCACGGAAAAACTTAGCAAAGGCGATGGAGTCAATATATCGGGGCTGAAGTTAAGCAATGGCCTATATTCTTTGGATTGCGAATCTTTTACTGAACCCGCTCCAGGAAAATCACCATTGCCCCTATTCAGGGCAAACACCTTAATAAAAGAAGCCTCTCCAGAGATAATCAATGATTCCATAAGATTAGCCGGGGATATGCTTATACGGCTCCAGAGGGCGGATGGCCGATTCCATTATGAATATTTTCCTGGGAAGGATAAATTTAATCGAAAAGGCTATAATTTGCTTCGTCACGCTGGTACCTGTTATTCCCTTTTTGGACTTTACGGCGCGACAAATGAAGAAAAATATCTCCTGGCAGGCAGAAGAGGTATTGAGTGGCTTGAAAATAGAATGAAAACCCCGAACTGGGATAAAAAACGTGCGTATCCTGTTTATCACCGTAAAGCTAAACTGGGAGGCGCCGGCCTATCTCTTTTGGCTCTGGTGGAGCGAGTTAAGGTTGACCCTGAATATGATGTAACTCCTTTGATGAAAAAACTCGCATATCACTTGCGTATGGAACAAAAAGAAAACGGGTCATTTAATAGCTATTATTCCTGGGATAAAAAACCGGTGAAAAAGAGATTTTCCATCTATTACCCGGGGGAGGCCATGCTTGCGCTGATCCGCTATGATTCTGTGGTTAAAGGCGGATCGCCGGAATCCTTGAACGTAGCGGAAAAGGGCGCCGCTTTTCTCATAGATAAAAGATGGAGAATAGTTGGCCTTGAGGTAAATGTTCCTCCTGACGCCTGGCTTATGATGGCGCTATACGATCTTTGGAAAGTACGCCCAAATGACAAATATGTTGATTATTGCCTGAGAATAGCAAAAAACATGACTGGCGATCAGATTATTTCCATCCTTCCAAGCCCTGACTTCTATGGTGGATATTTCCCATTCCCCCCCCAGGTCACTCCTGCCGGCGCCCGCCTTGAGGGGCTTACAGCGGCATATTACCTGGCTAAAGAGACAGGGCGTCCCACTGATTATATTTTCGACGTAATTCGTCGCGGCTCATTGTTTCAGATTCGCATGATGGTTCGCCCGGAATTTGCTCATCTTTTCAAAAACCCACAGATGGCTCTGGGAACTTTCAGGCATTCGCCGTTGGATTCAAAAAACCGCATTGATTATAACCAGCACAACATCTCAGGGCTTATTGAGGCGGCAAATATTCTGGAGGCTGGAAGATGAATGAGTCTTCCTTAAAATTGATAACAAGAGGCGCCGTTAACCATGCCTGGAGGATGATAAATCTCACGGAACGCACCCTCCTTGGCCCATTAACTCCCCAAGTGCGCACTCCATGGCGGACCTCGTTTATGTGGGAAAGATCGACTCTTTTTCATTATACTCCTGTGAAAGAAATCAAAGGATATCCAATTCTAATTATCCCACCTCTTATGGTAAACCCTGTGATTTTTGATCTTCGGGCAGGGCATAGTTTTGTGAGCTACCTCATGAAACAAGGAATAGATGTCCATCTTCTTGACCTTGGCATCCCTGACAAAACCTACAAAGAGATCAGCCTGGACGATTATATTTTCGATTTCATTGAACCCGCCTTTGAAAAAGTTTTGGAGCTTACCGGCGCCAAAAAAGTTTTTATATTCGGCTGGAGCATGGGCGGGATTATGTCCTACATTTTCTCATCACTGGTTTCGGAATCTTCAAAAATCGCGGGCGTGATCACATGTGGCTCTCCAGTGGATTTTTCCCAAATGTTTCCTTTTCATATTCTGGCCAAAATACTTAACATGCCCTTGTCAGGTTTTTTAAATGTTATGGGAAACGTGCCGGCGCCGTTGATTAAAATTTCTTTCAGACTCATCTCCCCTTTAGCCAACATCATGAGGTACGGTGATCTATTGAGCCACTATCATGACAGAGAATGGGTAGCCGGGTATGAGAGCATTGACGACTGGATTAACGGCTTGCTCCCTTACGCGCAAAATACATTCAGGCAATTTGTCCAGGAGTGCATAATCGATGATAAATTGCGAAAGGGGGAGATGAGAATCGCCGATAGAAACGTTGATCTAAAAAATATCACCTCCCCTTTACTTGTTGTTGTAGGAGAGACAGACAAACTCGCGCCACCGCCATCCGTCGAGCCTATAACCGAGCTGGTCGGCTCAAAAGACATCAAAACCATCAGTGTATCCATGGGGCATATCGGAATGGTCGCCGGAAGAAGAGCGCCTGAAAAAGTATGGCGCCCTATCGCTAACTGGATCGAGGAACACCAGGATTGAATCAGGAACAAAATTTCCCCGCCTACAAGCTAATTCCCTTTTTCAACATTATGTCTTTGAACCATTTTCCGGTCACGGCGGATAATCCATAAGCTACAGCGATGCCGACAACGGCGCCTATCAACATGTTTACCATCATTGTGGGAAATCTCACTATGGGTGAGGATTGAATATAGAAGTAAGCCACAAACCCCCAACAGGCGCCGACGCCGGGTCCGATAAATGAAAGTATTCTGGATTTTCTGACTACCAGATCAATAAAATTGGCAAGGAATATTGGAATCAGCCCTATAATCATAAGGGCGTAAACAATAATTCCCTTTCTATAAATAGATATGTTGAAAGAATCGTTTATTTTTCCGGTTACTCCTGAGAGCTTGATGTTATATTCTCCCCCCTTGCCCCAGAAGGAGTGCATGTTGTTTGTCTCCTTAGTTACAACATATCCTCGTGCACGCTTTGCCAACTTTCTTCTTTTACTTGAGTGCTCAAACTGTCCGACAAGTGACCAGGTTTTTCCTTCGGTAACCTGGTGAGCAAAAGTAAACTTATAGGCGCCCCTTTTTGTTTTTATCTGGGACTTTTTCACATCTTTTGAATCATCATCACCCTGAAATGAACCACTGACAAATATCCCATATAATCCAGTGGAAGGAAGATCAAATCTCATGTTCGATTTCGAAAGATCAATATCCGCTGAATTAATCGGTGGGAAAGACCACGTGGCAAATGCAAATATTCCGCCAAAACTAAGTAGAGCCAGAGGGATAATAAAAATGGTCAGCTTTTTAATTATGTCAGGATAGAGGTATTTCTTGTTGAAGAAGAAAGGGGCAATCGAAAAGAAGATGATGATTGAAATTCCCCCTATCCAAACAGGAAGAAGTCTTCCGACAACCTCGAAAAAAAATCGGTTGGCAAGGGCTAGAACCGCCAGAATTGAAAGAAATAAAGCTGTTGGGTAGATAAAGCCCGGATGCTCCTCTTTGATTACATAAGCCTTTCTCTTATTCGAGGAAGGCTTTTTGTTATTTCCTTTTTTTCCAATTTTCTTTTTAACTTTTTTCCCCATATCACACTCGCTAAAATAAGATTTCCATTAATCCAAATGCTTTTTAAGCCGCTTGTCTTTTACAGCGTCATTAATATAATCCGGGAGAAGAGTGGGCGACCTTTTCTCATCACTGATTCCCAGATCATCAAGATTTTTGTTGTATTCTCTTACATGGTCAAGACTAAGGGCGCTCTGTTTATAATCCCTTTCAATATAATCGCTCGCGGCGACTCCCGCCAATCTTCCAAAGACAGTGATGTCCAGAAGGCTGTTGCCCATAAGACGGTTTTCTCCGTGGACTCCGCCTCCAACTTCTCCCGCTACAAAAAGACCAGGTAGAGAAGTTGTAGTGTCAGGGCGATAATCAAGACCTCCATTTTGATAATGGAGAGTGGGATAAATAAGCATGGGCTGCTTCGAGATGTCAATTCCATATCTTTTGAACATAATATATTTCCCTGGAAATTCAGCCTTGACCGTCCCCTCTCCTTTTAGGACATCAATCATTGGAGAATCAAGCCAGGTTCCCATTTTTCCAATAGGGGTTTTGACGCCGTTGCCCTTCTGGCATTCGAGAATAATTGACGCGGCTTCCACATCTCTTGGCTCTCTCTCATATACGAATTGCTCTCCGAATTTGTTTAGGACATGAGCGCCGGCGCCTCGCACTTTTTCAGTAATCAGAATCCCTTCGGCCTGCTCGGGAAAAACCGCGCCGGTGGGATGATACTGAACTGAATGTAGAAACCGCACGCCAACTCCGGCGCGATAGGCTATTACAATTCCATCCCCTGTGGCGCCGTAATGATTGGTGGTCATAAAGCCCTGCATATGCAGCCGGCCCGAGCCGCCTGTAGCCATGACAACGGCTTTGGCTTCGACCACATAATATTGGCGGGTTTCCATATTATAAAGAACCGCGCCCATGCATCGGCCATCTTTGCCAAGGATCAACTCGACAGCCGGGGAGAATTCAATAACCTTGATTTTCTCAGGTTTGTTTCTGGCCTCATCACGAATAGTGCGCATTATTTCCGCGCCGGTCATATCACCGGCAAAGTGCATTCGTTTTCTGGATGTGGCGCCGCCGTGCATGGTGAGCATCACGCCTTTTTCATCTTTTGTAAATCCAACACCGAGTTTTTCAAGCCAGCCAATAGCCGGCGGCGCGCCGAGGACCATGGTCTTTACCAGTTCAGGATCGTTCTCAAAGTGGCCGCCTCCCATTACATCGAGAAAATGAAAATAGGGAGAATCCTTCTGCCCTTTTGTCGCGGCCTGCATTCCACCTTCGGCCATCATTGTATTGGCGTCTCCGTGACGCAACTTGGTGGCGATGATTACATCTTTCCCTTTTTCCATTGCCATAAGAGCCGCGCAGGTGCCGGCGCCCCCACCGCCAATTACAAGAACGTCTGTCTGGTAATCGACAACAGAAAGATCAATCTCATCGGGGTCAACGAAGCTCCTGGATTCAAGAACATCGGCAAATTCTATGGACAAAGCATATCCTTTGCTTGGACCCAGTTTCAATGGGCGCCTGCTCTTTTGATCATGATCCGGATGAATCTTTAGTCTTTCCGCCCTTTCTTCCAAAGTAAGGGCGGGAAAATCTTCTCCAGCGAGGGACTGTTTGATTCTCTCAGGGCGTGTCTTCTCAACAATCTTTATGGCGTCGAGTAATTCCCGGGTGTATCCCATGACTTTATCTCCTACAGACCTTTGTTGTCCTTTGGCTTCCAATCTTCCGGTGTTTGCATCGGCTCAATTTCTCTGTCGATATATTGCTGTCTCCAGGTTTGGGGATCAGAAAGATTCTCTTCCAAAATCTTTTCATGGTATCCTGATTCACACCTTTTAACTACATCGGGCAAATGGGGTGAGGGTTTTCTCATATGTATTGCCACCACTCTTCTTGCCAACTGGGCAATGTGATACTGTCTCAATTCCGCCGGGCACCGCGCTGTGCAAAGGCCGCACATGACACAGGAAAAACTAAGTTCCGCCACGGCTTCAAGGTCGCC
>CAYSHR010000044.1:8304-12760 GCA_964430795.1 uncultured bacterium | reverse complement strand
GTCGCCGGCGCCAAAAGTCTTTTCCGATTCGGTAAGAGCCGATTCAAGCTTATCTAAAACCGCGTCATTGAGGATGTCCGTCAAGGTTCCCCCTTATAAAGTACCTTTAGCAAAAATATTTGTTATCCGCCCAACATTGCCTGCCGGTAAACTTTCGGAAATAAACCCAAAGAATGATTTGGTGAAAACACCTAAATGACCGAGCATAATCCGGTTAGCTAGTTTACGTAACAGATAATAAATCGTCAAGTTTGAAAAATCGGATTTTTTATAAAGTTCTTTGATAATTATTCCTGTTTTTTCATATGAGCGCTTTTTCTCTCTTTGAGGTTGCTGTTTCTACCTGAAAAAGTCAAAAAACCAGGTTTTTAAGCCAGTTAAATAATGGTGGAAAGACCTGATCATCAGTACCTCGGCTTCTTTGCTCTGGCGATTGGTAAACCGGCCGATCAGATAGGCGAACCTCTTTACCCAAAAGGTTGGAAAGAATCGATACCACCTTTTTTTTAGAATTTTCTCCATTGTTTCGGTAGAGAAAAGGTGCAGCAATTGCAATGCGATATATATCTGTCTGGTGCTCCTTCTTGCCATATGCCCGCCTTGGGCAATGGATCCGGCGCCTATTCCCTTGTCAATGTTCAGTAAATCCTTTTCTGATAAAATGCCTTGTTTTTCCGCGATGTGGACAATTGCGGCGCCGGGATAGTAACTGAGCCAGAAAACCTTAATTGCCGAGGGTTTGTTATTCATGTAAAACTTGACCATCTTTTGCTGATCCTCTTCGGTCTCGGTGGGCAAGCCAAGGATATTTTCAGCAAAAAGAACAATGCCCCTTTTGTTATACAAATTTATGGCGCGGGCAACCTGTATTGTAGTTTCGGTTCTAAAAAGAATATCTTTTCTAAGGCGCTCTGATATTGTCTGCACTCCCATATCGACCTTAACGCATCCGGCTTTTTTTAACAGATCGACCCTTTTTTCATTTTCTATTGCCGGATGGGTGCACGCGATAAAGGGTATTTTGATTTTTTTGGGATATTTCTCAGCGAATTCCTCCAGCCAGGAGGGTTTTGCCCCGAAAATCTCATCAAGAAAATTGATTATTCTGGGAGAAAACTTTTTCTTGGCCATCTCAAGTTCAGCCATCACGTTGTCTACAGAGCGAAAGCGCGCCGCCTTTTGCCCTTTGTATAGCTCCTTGAAAAGACTGTTATTGCAAAAGGAGCAAGCGAAAGGGCATCCCCTTGATGCCATAATTGTATACATGTCTCCATTGTCAAAGGACGAAAAAATTTCCTTGTCCGGAAAAGGCAGAGAATCAAGGTTGTTAATCAGCTTGCCAAGAGGGTTGTGGGTGGTTTTACAATTTCTTCTATAGGAGAGATTTGGGATTGAGAAATCAACATTACCGTTGTGAAGGCTTTTTACAAGGGGAGCTATAACCCTGTCGCCCTCCCCTCTGACACAATAGTCAAAAGCGCCTTCGGACAATACCTGGTTTGTCGCGCCGGTTACATGAATCCCCCCGGCGATAATGGTAGTGTCAACCCGCCCTTTAATTCCTTTGGCAAGATCAAGAGCCCACCTGTAGCGATCAGTCACGATGGACAGGGCGACAATCTTTGGCTTTATCTTCTCTATCCGGTCAAGAATCACCCTTCGTCTTGAAAACAGTCTGTCCAGAACCGGCAAGTTGAGAAAATCGTCGTTGAATAAGGCTGGATCAAAAAGCAACCTTGTGGAATGCCCTTCAGCTTTTAATATGGCCGACAGATATTCAATTCCCAGGTTCTGGTAAGCCGGGTATAGAAAGAGAATGTTTTTTTCCGAATCAGCGATAGAGTTGTTCCCTCTTAAAAGCCTGTAATCCTATTTACATAAATTCCACGAAAGTTTTTTTAAGATAATATCCGATTTGGCTTTGTATTGATAGAGATGAGTTGCTTCCCTAATCACAAGAGATTTCTTACTTATAACTTCCCAGGTGATTATTCCCGGGTCAAATTGTTAAAGGAAGCCGACAAAAAGTACACAGATCAGGTTTTCATGTTATCATTAAAGGATAATTGGAGACTCCATGAAAAAGAGAGCCGTTGTCCTGATCATTTTTTTGCTTATCGCCCAGGGGGTGATGGCGGCCTGTAAAATCGATCTTGCCTTGATTTCCAGGCTTGTGGCCGGAGGAGATTTTGCCGGCGCCCGCCATAGCGTAAAGTCTCTTGCCCAAAGCGGCGATTGCAAATGTTCCTCTCTTGACGAAAGATGTTTTCGCATCGGACCTGACGGTAGCCGGACAATCCGTCCCAGCAACCTTATTATGATGCTCAATAGTCTTGAAAAATGGAACAGGAAAAACCTGGCAAGATGTAAAGGGATGAATGTTTCCACCAATGCCTTGAGAAAAGCAAAGCTCGATTGCTTAAACATGGAGCTGACAGCTTTGAAAAACAGTTCCACGTACGAGAACGCCTTTGTTTATAACCTCCTTGCCAAATCGTTAACAGAAGGGCACGCGGCGCCTCTTCGGACCTATTTTCCCAATCAGGACGATATGGGAATCCCGGTTGATCAGGAGAGTTCGAGACACAGTACCGAAGCCCGGTCGGAAAAGCTCGCGAAGGCAATTTGCAGGCGTGTAAAAGAACGAAAAGTTCTTAAAGAACGCTTTGAGAACGTTAACAGGCACAAGGCGAGCCTGGATAAAAATTTCTTGATAAAACTAACCAAAATCGAATATAAAATCAAACAGATGGATGATATAATCGAGCACCGGAAAAATGAATTTAAAACACTTACCGGCAAATCCTTCTACCCTATTGAATGGTGTGATAAATGAGTTTTAAATATCCGCCCATTGAATCGGGCCGGCCAGCGGATCAATCATGAATAACCAGGGTTAGGGAAAAGCGACAAGGGATGGATGAAAAGCTGATTTTAGAATTTGCCGAATCTCTTCTTCACGCAATTGGCGCCTGTCAAGACTCTTTTGAAAAAACTGAAACGCCATCTGCCGACGTGGAGAGATTACACTCACTGTTTGTTGAGATTATTGATCAGAACAAGAATCTTGTTTTTTCGGAATTTCATAATCACTTGCTGGTGAACGACAATGCCCTTACAGTGAATGCGCAACAGGTGCCAACTGTAGGGGCGTTTCTTTTTTTCATGCTCAAATTCAATATACGATCCATCACAATAACCAATCTATGTTCTTTGGGAGAATTTGACGATCTGGTAAGAATCTTTTCAATACCGCCTCCAAGGTTAAAAGAAAATCCAACTCTTACCCTTAAGCGGCATAATATTGTCAATGTTATTATTGAGCCCCAGGGCGAGCCGGGAAAGAGTATTTCCCACAAAGCCACCGCCAAACCATCCCCAGCCATGCCCCTGGCAAAGCCATGGAAAGAAGGGAGGTCCGCTGAAAAAGAGACCGCGGCGAATTTAGCCGAGGAATATCTAAAAAGTCTTCCGGATAATATTGAGGATCCGGACACGGATATTTCCAAAGGCGGAATAAATATAGCGACGATTTCAAAAGAGAAAAAAAGAAAAAAGAGGAAAAAAAGCCACCTGGCGGACAAGCCCGAAGGAACTGTTTATCTGAAGGTTATGGTGAAACTTGGCAGGCAAGTTGTAGATGGCGCGAAGGTTATTGTTATGTCCAAACCGCCGGCCTCCAAGCTGACTAAGGATAGAGAAGGGACCTATTTCTTACTTTCGCCCGGAAAGTATCGAATAATCATCCAACATGATAAATATACCATGAATCATGTTATTGAGCTTTTCGCGAATCTTGATGAGATTCAGATTGATATCAACCTGCTGGACGCTTAATAGAGATAATCCAAGGAAAATAACCATGACCGCAAAAATAATTTGTCACGGCGGCGTAAGCCGTAAAACACCTGAAATCGAAAAAAAACAAAAAATTGTGGAACACGCCGCGAACGTTGGCATGTTCGCGTTGACAGATGGGCGTAGTTCCATTGACGCGGTGGTTGAGGCAGTGTCGATTATGGAGAACTCGAAATTCTGCAACGCCGGTACAGGTTCCTTTATTCAGATGGATGGCCAGGTAAGAATGGATGCCGCGATAATGGACCAGAATCTGAATGTCGGCGCGGTTATCCAGATAAGCGATGTTCAAAATCCCGTCCAGGTGGCCAGGGACATACTAAAACATGGGGTTCACTCCATACTCATGGGACGCCTGGCTTCCGAATGGGCCCATAAGAACGGCCACTCTTTTTGGGACCCAAGAACAGAAGAGCGGGTGGAAACCTGGCTTTCCCAATGGAAAAAGTTCAGGCATCTTGACTCCAACGAGATGATTCAAGTGATGAAAGAGAAGGTCACAAGCGATGATATGCTTGGGACCGTGGGAGCGGTGGCGGTGGACAACAAGGGCGTTTTGGCCGCGGCCACCAGCACAGGGGGTCTTAAAGTTGACATG
>CAYSHR010000044.1:0-8294 GCA_964430795.1 uncultured bacterium | reverse complement strand
ATGCCTGGAAGAGTCGGGGATGTGCCCCTTGTCGGATGTGGAACATATTGCAACAAATTCGCGGGCATAAGCTGCACCGGTACAGGAGAGATGATTATTAAAATCGTTCTGGCTAAATACATAGCCGACGCTATCGAGCATGGAGTCGATTTTGAAAAAGCTCTTGATGTCGGCCTTGAAAAAATCGCGGGCATTGGAGGGCGGGCCGGCTTTATTGTTATATCGAAAAAAGGAGAAATCGGCTGCCGGTTTAATACTGAAGCCATAGCCATGGCTATAAGAGAATCCCAATGACCAGGAAAGTCCTTTTTGCCATCATAATAGCCTTTTGGTTTCCCTCTTTTGCTTTCTCGTCAGCCTTATTGAAAACAGATGACAATAGAACTGTTAAAATTGAAGGGGTTTATAGATACAACCAGATAGAATATATTGACGCTGTAAAAGTATTTTCGGCTTTGGGATTTTCCACCACCTGGAACGAGACCGCCAACAAACTGGTGTTTAAAAATGAAACATTAACCGGGGTTCTTTCTCCTTTATCGCCTTTTGTCACTGCCGGCTCAAAGGTTTTTTACCTGCCCGGCCCGCCCGTCTTTCTTAATGCACGCTTATGTGTGCCTATTTTGTTTTTTACAAAATACTTATCTGTGGAAACCAGGGGCGAAATAGAATTTGAAAACATAAGTTGCTCCCCGGCGCCTCCTCCTGTGGGGCTTCCATATAAACCACTCTATTTGAGAAAAATCGTTATTGACCCCGGCCACGGAGGCCATGATTCCGGGGCGAAAAGCCCTTTTGGATTGAAAGAGAAAGATGTGGTTCTTGCCGTGGCGTTAAAACTCGCCGGCAGGCTCCGGGACGAAATGGGAATTGAAGTGGTGATGACAAGATCCGACGACACCTTTATTACTTTGGGAAACCGAGCGAGAATCGCCAATACTTCAGACGCCCAGGTTTTTATCAGTATTCATGCCAACGGCGCCTTTAATAATACTGCTACCGGAACCGAAACCTACTTCCTTTCCTTTGAGGCTTCGGACAGAAAAGCCGCCGCCCTGGCTGCCGCGGAAAACGCCAGCCTTGTCTTTGAGCAGGGCAATCCCTTAGCCGGCTCCAGCATGGATGACCTAAAAATGATTCTCTGGGACCTTGTTCGAACCGAGGTATTGAAAGACTCGGAGAAGCTCGCCGTTTCTGTTCAAACAAAGCTTGAGAAGCAGTTGAATCTGCCTTCAAGGGGAGTCAAGCAGGCGCCTTTTTATGTTCTGATGGGTTCGTCGATTCCCGCCATACTTGTTGAAATAGGTTTTATGACCACAAGGGACGAAGCCTCTCTCCTGGCAAACCCCATGTTCCAGGACCAGATCGTATCCGCCCTCTTTTCAGCTATTCTTTACTATGACACTGTAAGAGCCATGGGAATGAAGGATAATAAGTGATTCTCTTGCCCTGGCCCCTAAGGCGGATATGTGGCGATCCGGCTTAGAAAAGTAACGCTGTGAGAAAATAGTCTGAAATAAGAATGGCTACGGAGCTTATGACAACTGACTGGGTGGTCGCCCTGCCAACCCCTTCGGCGCCCTTTGACGCGTAATATCCTTTGTAGCATCCTACCGCGGAAAGAATCAGGCCAAAGAAGGCGACTTTCATCATGCCGTTGTAAAAATCATCAAAGTCCACAAAGTATATAAGGTCTTCTCGAAAGCCGGTGGGATTTACCCTGAGCAGCAAAACGCAGACCACGTAACTGCCCAAAGTCGCCACGTAGTCGAAAATGGCTGTCAGCATAGGGAGCATTATCACAGAGGCCAATATTCTCGGGGCGACAAGATAGTGGATTGGGTTTACCGCCAACGTTTCCAAAGCGTCAATCTGCTCTGTTACTCGCATGGTGCCCAGTTCCGCGGCCATGGCCGACCCTACCCGCCCTGTAACCAACAAAGCGGTAAGAACAGGGCCAAGTTCTCTTGTAACAGCAAGGACAACGGTTGGTCCCACCATGGAGTTAGCTTCAAAAAGCTTGAATGCGTAACTGGACTGGAGAGAAAAAACCATTCCTGTAAATAAACCGGTAAGCAAAATAATAAAAATACTCTGGACGCCGACAAACTCAAATTGCTTTATCAGCAGCCTGAACCGAAAAGGGCGGCGAGGGAGCCAGAAAATGGTCTGCCCGATAATGGTCATGACCCTGCCAAGCTCTTCAACAAAAAGAAGAACCCTGATTCCCAAATAGGCTAAAGAAGAGATGACGCCGGAAATGAATTTTTCGAGAATTCGGTTATTCATAGCATGTCTTTATCCCATACTAGGAGGAAAATATCGAGAAAAAAGAGGATGGAGAGGCCGAATAAGGCTTCTATGAAAGTTGGAAGTCCTCAGAAGCTTTGTTGGTATAAACGTGAAGGAAAAACGTTCGTTTTTGGAGCAATTTATCGATGAAATCCTCATCGAACCGGAGCAGATCAAGATCGGGTACTACCCACCCGATCCCAAGCAAAGTCTAAGACTTATAAGCACTAACGAAAAAGGAGGAACCGATTACGGTTCCCCCTATGGAAATAGCTGGCGAGCCAGAGAGGATTCGAACCTCCGACCTACGGATTCGTAGTCCGTTGCTCTATCCAACTGAGCTACTGGCCCACAAAAGAGGCTGATAATAAAAGCACAGGGTAGCGGGGCTGTCAAGAATTTTGTCATAAAATAAAAGGATTTAGACTCTTTGGAACCCTTCCTTGATTACAGGTGTCAAACATGGCATTAAGGATATACATTTATCTCAAACTCTTTTGGAGAAGATCGATGCAAAAAGCCATAATAAAAATCGTGGTGGTGGTAATTCTGGCCTGTTTTCTCGCTCTTGGCGCCTGTTACAGCGGGGAAAGAAGCCCTATGTCCGGGTCCGCTCCGGCAAAAAGCGCTATCAATTCGGAATCCGGGGAGATGGCTGAGTTGGAGGCTGATAAAATCACGGAAATAGACGGCGAAGGTAGAGAGGGGCTGACAAAAGGAGAGAACCCCGCCCTTTTGGGTCGAAAGCTGATACGGGAAGGGCAGCTTTCTATTCAGGTAGCCAACATAAAAAAGACGAGAATCAGGATTGAGAAAATCCTTCGGGAGGCTGGAGGATTTATCTCCAATGTGGATTTTACGCGCCAGACTTACAGGCATCAGATAACCCTTCAGGTAAGAATCCCGGCCAAGGGTTTCGCGGACTTTGTAAAGACCGCGTCAAAGCTCGGCGCTGTTGAAAATGAGCAGATGAACGTCATTGACATCACTGACAAATACGTTGACATGAAAAGGCGGATCGCCACCCAGGAGAAATTGGCCGCAAGGCTCGAAAAGCTTATCGAAAATTCCAAATACGCGTTTAAAGATCTCCTTGAGGTGGAGAGGGAGCTATCGAGAATTCAGCTCGAAATTGAGCGGTTAAAGGGCATGCAAAGGGGTTATGACGATCGTGTTGCCCTGTCTACTTTGGAGTTGACCCTGATCCAGGAAACAGATGGCGGCAAATCCGTTGTTCCCCCAACTTCAGTATTCTCGCCCATGGTTAAAGCTATTGAAAACGCGGGACCCAGATTTAAACGAAGTTTCAAAGGGCTCCTTTCCTTTTTCGCCGGCCTGATAAATCTGGTTATTGTTCTTATCCCATGGCTGGTTGTAATCATCCCCATGGTCCTGATTTTCAGATGGCTTATCAAAAAGTTTATCCGCCTGATTTCCGGGCAGCCTAAACCAAAGCAATAGCCTGCCTGCGAATAGACAGGGACGAATTGGGAGCAATGAACCGTTTGCTCCTTGTTCATTGATAATTCGCCATTTTAAAAAAAGCCGCCCCCTCTGTATTTAAGGGGGCGATAAAAGGGTCCATATAATTCAACATTCATCCATGACGGTGGGCTTTGCCGGGCGGGGTAGCTGTTTGGCGCTAAAAGCCGCGGTCCAATTTATGCGGCCGGTTAGTTGCATGATAAAGAAGAGGGTGAGGACAGACCCTATGGTCACCATGAGCCCTGTCCATCCTTCGTAGAGGTGGGCGTAGGAGAAAAGGATCAGGTAGACTATCTGGGAGAGCCCCGCTTCCATGGCCGCGAACCTCATTCCAACAGCCAGGCGCAGGTAGGAAACAAGAAGAACTATCGAGACTCCCGAGCTTATGATAAAGGAGAGGGTGAGGGAAAGGTAGTCCACGGTGTAGGCCATTAACAGATGGAAAGAGAAAAATGAAGCCGCGAGAAAGAGATAGTTTATGGGATGGAGATCAATCTTTTTAAGAAGGGTGATTACAAACATCCAGACAAAGAAAAAGGCGAGACTCACCGGAGCGAAGAGGCTTATCTGGGCAGCCAGGGGGCCGGGGTTCAGCTTTTTAGGCATAACCATGCCGATGTCAAAGCCGGAAATGAGGCTTTTGAATTCCCAGTCGAGGTCCCAGCCGCTGCCGGTTTCAGCTTTTGTGGTGGGAGAGATGGATCCGTCAGGAAAATCGATGTCTGTGAAATTGGTGGTCATGGCCAAAGAAAAATCCTTTACCCTGTTGACGTTCTGGCCGAAATTATAACGCCAGAAATCAAGACCCCTGGTGGTATAGGCGATTTGAAAATCAACCCTCTGCCCTTTTGTTAACCTAAGATATTGAGATATGGACTGATTGGTCTGAGTAGAGTCGGGCATCTCCAGGGCTTCTCCGTCTTTATAAACCACGAATTGAAAATCATCATATGTGGCGTTGTGGGTGGGGAACCTGAAAGAGACCGTCACTGTGCCGTTGATATTTTCGTCGTGAACAAAAGAGTAGTTCCCCTCGAAATTGACCAGGTAGGTGGAATACCAGAGGAGCCCTTTTTTTCTATGGGCAAGATCGAAGTTCACCATAATGTCAGACGAGTCCAATAGAATGGATTTTGTATGGGGAATCACCTTATCTTTAATAATCACCTTCGATTTATTTGTTTTTGGATCTATTACCTCTTCCTTGACTTTCTCTCTTGTGTTCCATGTAAAGTCCACTCTGGGAGCTTCCTGGATCTGGGTCTGCCCCCATAGCCCGGCGACTCTATGAGAGAGGCGGCTTCCAAACTGGTTTGAGCGCAGGCTCATTACGCCTCCAAGTACCATCCACGCGGCGCAGATAAATATGTATATTATTATTATCGCTGCGATTCTTTTGCCCATTTTTTTCTCCTTTTTGCCTGATCCCAGGCTTTTAAAATGAAAAATATTCCGTCATGTTAAGGAGATTTTAAAACAGCGGGTTGCAAATAATATGAAGATCAAATCGCGATTTTATGGAAAGATTGTGCAATTTACGCGCAAGGGTAAATTTGGTATTATGTTTCTTTTAGGATTCGGCTGTCATGGAGATTAAAATGAAAAAGATTATCGCATTTACTGTTTTTCTTTTATTCCTTTTTTCTTTTGCCTTCTCTTTGGCGGATAAGGAAAAAATCAGCCCTGATTGTACATTCAAAGGCAAACCCCTCTACGGCAAAGTCAAAATCGTCGAGCATTTCCCCGATTTTACGGTCAAGGTTGTGGAACATTTTCCTGATCTAAAGGTTAAGATGGTGGAGCATTTTCCTGACAAGTGCGGCAAATGGAAAACCGTTGAGCATTTTCCAGATTTCAAGATCAAATTTGTGGAGCATTTTCCCGATATCAAGATCAAGTATGTCGAGCATTTCCCCGGGCTCAAGTAGGGATGGGGATGGGGCTCTGCCCCAAACCCCGCCAAAGGGACACGTCCCTTTGGAATCCCCAAGTTAAAGCTATGCTTTAACTTGACATTAAAAGATACATCTCTTTGACAAGTTTATTGCTGTCGGCAGTACGCTGGTGGCGTCGGTTAAAGAAAACGGGTGGCACACCGACGAGCAGCCGGCAGCAATAAGTCTGCCCACGTTTCCACGTCCTGGCGTAACAGGTTTCTATCCATTGCAAATGTGTCGTCGGGTTATTGGGTCCAGCGGCACGCTGGTTATTTCTTTTTTCTGAAAATTGAGAAAAGATCGTACTCCTTTTTTAATATATCGCTCACAGATGTCCGGTTGCCTTTACCCTCTTTCTCCCGCCTGACTTTAGCGGCTTCTTTTCGTTCCTGTTCTTTTTCCATCTGCAACACGCGCAGGGCGTTTTGAGCTTTTAAGTTTTTGCGGTTATAGCGAAAAGCCTGGGCAAACATCCTTGCGGCCTTATCCTTATAGCCATTATCCCATAAGATTGAACCCAGGTAATAGTATGGCGTATCGGATTTTGGGTTAATTTTTATTGCCTTTTCCAAGTACTTTGTCGCCCTGGTCACCCTGTCGGTATTTGAGCCCATTGTGCTTTTATATATGGCCCATGCCAGTTCAGTATGGTAAACAGCCTCTTCGGGGAATCCCTCGACCGCGAGTTGAAAATGGGCTTTGGCGCTTTCCCACTCTCCTTTTTTTGCCGCGGTGGCGCCAAGAGTGAATTGATGTTCAGCCAGAAGAATATGAGAGATATGCCTCTCTCTTGCCTCGATACCGTCTGGGGTTAAAAGCTTGTTATAATCTTTTCGTCTTTTTGGATCACCCAAGGTTGTAAAGGCTTCGGCCACCCTGGCAACGATAGCATTGGCTTTTTCAATAACCTCATCATCAAACCGGTCTCTGAGCTTATCTGAATGGAGCTTCTTTACTATTTCCCGGTAATTATTTTTTATCTCTTCGCTGGTGGCCTTCTGATCAAGCCCCATTACCTGGTAATAGTTGGCGTCTTCCAGTGCAAGATAGGAGGTAAGGATTTCATCAAGGATATTTTTATCATCCAGGCTCATTCCCTGTTCCTCAGATTCAGAGTCCGATAATTCCGGGAGGGTGGATTTGGAAGATTTAATGAAAAAAGGACTAATGCCCTCTTCGCCCTTCCCGTGTCTGCGTTCTTCCAACTGCTCTTCCAGGTCTTTAAAAGCGGCGTCGAGTTTCGCCACATCTCTTATGGTCAAACTCTCTTCATCCTCCGGCAATGGCTCTGATGGCAGGCGAACTGTTTCCGGGGTCTTGTCAAAAAAGGGCTTCTCTGGTGGAACATCAATCTCTGCCAGATCCTCTTTTTCAGGTATTGCTTTAATAACTTTCGTGTCATGGTCGGATTCGTCTGACAATTCATCCAGAAGATCATCTATTAATCCAGGCTCAGGAAAAATAACATCATCAATGCCATCCAGGGCTTCTGACCGGTTCGAAAGCTTTTTCTCTTTCACGGAAGTTTTTTCATAAGCCTGTGGTTTTGCTTCCTGGGCAAACTTTATCTGCTCCAAGGCTCCTAGAATCCAGAGAGTATAGAGAATTACTCCGGCTTTGATTTTATTAATGCCGCTTTTTGTAATAATTTCCGAAGTGCTTCTTTTGCCATTCACAAGGCCCAGAATCGCCATGGCATCTTCAGTAAGAGGGCAACGGGAAATTTCCGTACCGGACCACCTCAGATCAATTGAAGCGTCCTTTGTGAGGTTTAATACTGTGCGAATAATTTCCGGATGAAAATTTTGATTTACGCCATCAATAATCAACTTAACCGGATCAATCTCAAAAACCGTTAACGAAGAGGTGTCTATCTGGTCCGGCAAGAAAACAAAAGGGCCTTTTGACCATGAAAAGGAGTTTAAAATTTTCTCTCTTATTTGAAGCTTAAGCCCTTGATAAAGTTGAATAGGAGTTATGGCACCCATCTCTAAAAGAACACCACCCTGTTTTTTTTCTACTCCCGCCATGTTCTGCAAAGAAAGATAAGCTGTTTCTTCAGAAATAATTCCATGTTTTACAAGAACCCTGCCAAGAGTTTCATCTCTGGATACTCCCTGGGCGTAAACCGGGATTCCACGCTTGAAGTAGATTGTTTTATTTCCACCCGCCTCATTTTCCAGATTAAGAGTTCCGGAAATATCCCCGACAAAAACATTGGCAATAATTTCGGCAACTCCAATGTCCTGAAGGTCGCCTTTTTCAGGAATCGCGGCGAGTAATCCAACAGAGAGAATTGAACCTGGTTCCTGGTTTGCGGAATCAGCTGTAGAGGGCCGCGAGGCGTCATTATCCTGTTTCTTCTTTTTTGTTTTGAAAGACGGCGCCGATTTTGGCTTGGGCTTTCCCAGATCACCAAAGACTTCCCCGTCTTCAAGGTCCAAAACCGCCTCTTTAGCGGCTTTAGCCAGGGCGTCTCCAATATCATCTTGACCTGTTTTTTTCTCCTCTTTTTCTACAACGCTTTTGGCGCCCCTTCTGGCTTTTTCAATAAAGAAGGTTTTTGTCTCAGGCAGAGGG
>CAYSHR010000043.1:0-13001 GCA_964430795.1 uncultured bacterium | reverse complement strand
TGGATCGTTTACCCGCGCCGTCATTAATGGCAATCTGGGAAGTTGTTCCAAGTGCGGCCTGAATAAACTCAATACTCATAAAATATTTCAGGTCCTGCCCTCTTTGCGCTCTTTGGTCGTAACCTGAAAAGGGAGACCTCTTTTGGCGTTTTTGACCGAACATTCCACCAAAAAGGTCTCCTATGTCAAACCCGCCAAAGGAATAGGTCTGGTTTCCTCCCCTGAAGTTTCCTGACATGTTGCCAAAGTCAAAGCCTGAAAAATCAAAGCCCTCAAAACCCGGTCCTCCCGAGTGACCGAATTGATCGTATTTCTGTTTTGCTTCCGGATTTGATAAAACAGCGTAGGCTTCACTGACCTCTTTAAACTTCGCCTCAGCCTTTTTATCATCCTTATTGAAGTCAGGATGATATTTTCGAGCCAGTTTTCTGTATGCTTTCTTTATCTGATCTTCAGTGGCGGTTTTTTTCACGCCAAGAACCGAATAGTATTCTGGTTTTTTCCGGCTCACGTAATCACCACCCAGCGTGCCGCTGCCTGCCCTGAGTTTATCGAAGGGGACCCGACGACACATTTGTTATTGATATAAGCCTATATAGGCGGGACGCTGAAACGCCAGCGTGCCGCTGGACCCGATAACCCGACGGCACCGATGTGCCAGATAGAAACCTGTCGTGTCAGGGCGTAGACGTTATTGCCGGTAGGGGCACGGCATGCCGTGCCCGGCGTGCCCCAGCCTGGCCGATTATTTTTCATCTACGATTTCCGCGTCGATTACCTCGTCATCGGGGCCCTGGTGCGGGTTTTCCCCACCACCTGCGCCTTGCTGGTCTTGACCTGTAAAGCCCTGACCATCTCCACCTGGGGCGCCGGGAGCGCCCTGGGCGCCTTGAGCGTTCTTATACATTGCCTCAGCCATTTTATGACTGACTTGCTCAAGTTCCTGCATCTTGGCTTTAATTTCGTCGATGGAACCGCCTTCAATTGCTTTTTTAAGCTCCTCCACACCTGTTTCAACCTCTTTAAAGGTAGCCTCGTCAAGAGTTTCCTTGTTTTCCTTCAAAAGCTTCTCTGTCTGGTAAATCACATTATCCGCGTGGTTTTTGGTGTCGATCTCCTCCCGCTTTTTCTTGTCGTCCTCAGCGTGAGTTTCTGCCTCTGAGACCATACTATCCACCTCATCCTCTGAAAGACCCGAGGATGTGGTAATGGTGATATTCTGCTCCTTATTTGTAGCCATATCTTTAGCGGACACTGAAACAATTCCGTTTGCGTCAATATCAAAGGAGACTTCGATTTGGGGAATGCCTCTAGGCGCGGGAGGAATCCCCACGAGTTGGAACTTACCTAAAGTACGGTTATCCCTGGCAAATTCCCGCTCACCTTGAAGAACATGAATCTCCACAGAGGTCTGACTGTCCGCGGCAGTGGAAAAAACCTCGGTTTTCTTAATGGGAATAGTTGAATTGCGCTCGATAAGTTTTGTCATTACAGAGCCCAGGGTTTCAATGCCCAGAGAGAGGGGTGTTACATCGAGAAGGAGCACGTCTTTTACATCCCCGGCCAGCACGCCACCCTGAATTGCCGCGCCAATGGCCACAACCTCGTCGGGATTGACGCCCCTGTGGGGCTCCTTGCCAAAGAGCTTTGTTACATGTTCCTGAACTTTTGGAATTCGAGTTGACCCGCCAACCAGAACCACCTCGTCGATTTTGTCCGGGCTGAGCTTGGAATCCCTGAGAGCCTGCCTGCAGGGTTCCAGAGTCTTTTCCAAAAGATCTTCCACCAGTTGCTCGAATTTTGCCCTTGAAAGGGTATAATCCAGATGTTTGGGTCCATTGGCGTCGGCGGTAACAAAGGGAAGATTGATCTGGGTGGATGTGGCGGTGGAAAGCTCGACTTTCGCCTTTTCCGCTGCTTCCTTTAATCTCTGGGCGGCCATTTTATCCCCGGCAAGGTCAATGCCCTGATCCTTTTTAAACTCGGTGATAAGCCAGTCGATTACTCGCTGGTCAAGATTGTCGCCGCCAAGATGGGTGTCGCCATTGGTGGCTTTAACCTCGACTACGCCCTCTCCCACCTCGAGGATGGAAATATCGAAAGTTCCGCCGCCAAAATCATAAACAGCGATGGTTTCGTCTTTCTTTTTATCCAGGCCGTAAGCCAAAGCCGCTGCCGTAGGCTCGTTAATGATCCTTTTTACCTCCAGGCCCGCGATCTGCCCGGCGTCCTTGGTGGCTTGTCTCTGGGCGTCATTAAAATAGGCGGGAACTGTTATAACCGCGGCGTCAACCTTTGTTCCCAGATAATCCTCCGCTGAAGATTTGAGCTTCTGAAGAATCATGGCTGATATCTCCGGAGGTGAATGGAGTTTTCCGTCAATATTCACTCTGGCGTCGCCATTAGGACCGGAAACGACATTATACGGCACCAGTTTTATCTCTTCAGGAACTTCCTTGAGCCTTCTACCCATGAAGCGTTTAATGGAGAATATGGTGTTTTCCGGATTGGAAACCGCCTGCCTCTTGGCCACCTGGCCAACGAGCCTTTCTCCATCTTTGGTAAATGCCACAACGCTGGGGGTGGTGCGCCCGCCTTCGGAACTGGTGATAATCTTCGGTTCCGTCCCTTCCATCACCGCGACAACTGAATTGGTGGTGCCTAAATCGATACCTATGATCTTACTCATTATAATAATCTCCTTTCGCCGAGAGAATTTTGATCTACCCCTAAGTCCAATGGAAAACTAATCATGCCATATGTCGGTGTCAAGGAGACCTGTGGGAAAAAACATATATTTGTATTGAATTACATTTGTAAATCATAACTCGTCATTCATATGTAACCGCTCAATGACAAGAGGGCAAGAATGGAGATCGGGGGACATGACCCCATTTCTCAACAATGGCCGGTATTGTCAATGATATTTGGAAAATGGGGATCGTGTACCCCGATCTCACGGAACACGTAACACGTACATCTCCCCGCTTTTCTAAAACGCTCTCCTGTAACTATACGATTACATTCATAATTTCCATTCTTTGGCTATCTTTTGTCGATCGTGATATGATGACAGACATGAAAAAGCATTCTCTGATACCAGCGATATTACTCCTTTTGGCCTTTGGTTTGTCAGCTTCGGCTCAGCAAGGGGCATACGAACTTCCCTCCGGAGATGTCGATCTTCTGGAATTTACAGAACGGATATCCAAAATTACCGGCTTTACTTTTATCACACCCAAGAATTTCTCTGGAAAGGCCAAGCTGATAATAAACCATAAAGTGGACGCAAAAGAGGCCTTTGAGATATACCTCTCGGTTCTTGCCGACGCCGGATTTTCCACTATCGAAAGAGGCTCTGTTATTCGGATTGTGCCAAAAGGTGAAGGAATGGATCCGAAACTGGTTTTTAAGAATGGCGAGCCTGTTGGCCCTTCGGATAAACGAATTACCGTATTTATAGACCTTACCCATGTCTCGGCTCATGAGGCTGAAAAAGGATTGCGCCCTTTAATCAGCCCCGAGGGCAAACTTCTTGTTTCTCCTACCGGAAACAGGCTCATCGTGGTTGATAATGGGGCTAATGTGGACAAAATCAGAAAAGCTGTCTCAATCATGGATCAAAAAGGAGCGGCCCTGAAAGTTGAGATAATCCACCTTGAGAGAGCCGGCGCCAATGCGGTGGCGAATATCCTCAATGCCCTTTTCCCAAAGGTCGGCCAGACCAGAAATTCGTCATTTGGAGGGCGGTTCAGCGCAATTGCCGATCTTCGAACAAATTCAATTATCATTCAGGCGCCCGAAAATGAGATTAAAATCGCCAGGAAACTTGCAAAAAGAATTGACGACAAAGACCACCCCCACTCGGTAAATATCAAATACTTGAAAAATGCCGGCGCTGATGAATTATCAGACCTGTTCAAGAAATTGGAATGATCGGTCCGTAATATCGTAAAAATAGGGGCGCATGCTCCTCGGGACGATTTTTTATGAATAATGTGGGCTAATAGAAAAAAACCATAAATCTTTCTTGCAAAATTACCTTTAATATCATTAGCTTGACAAACATACACCATTCTTTTTGACCTCTCCGGCTTTACATGATTCTTTTTTAGAGATAAAATTCACATTCAACAGGCTGGTTAAAAGTCTGGATAATATTTTTCAGGCGCCCTGTTTGGCGTCTTTGACAACATAAAGGAGAATAGATGATGAAGTATTTGAGTATATCAATATTTACATTTTTGTTGGCGGCAATTTTGATTTCGATAAACCCCGGCGCGGCTCTTGCTCAGGAGAGTGAGGTCAAGGAAGTCCCGAAGATGCCCGGCGGATGGATGCTGATTATGGGGCGCTTTGGCGGCACCTCGGATATGACCATGGGAACAATACTTTTTGACAATGTCCCACGTGACGCTGATGGAAACCAGGCTGAGGAAGAGACGGTTTTCGGTTCAAATTCCGGCTACTTTCAGGTGGCGGGCATAGACTTTTACTTCTTTCCAACAGAAGCCGGAGGATTTCTATTAAGCGCGTCCCTGCATCATCAAACCGGCTATTTTAACCTCAAAATTGAGAACGATGATGAATACGCCTATCAGTATGGCCTGGACAAGAGAAACGTAAACTATCACATGGTGGATGTTTTAGGCGGCCTGGGATATCGCTGGTTAAGAGGAGAGAGAAACCAGCATGGGGTCACCCTCCACTCAAAGATCGGTTTTGGCGGCGCGGGCATGTCCCTTGACGGATTCGCCAGCTCCTCATCCGCCGGATCAGCTATTTTTGAGGTGGGAACAGGGTATCACTATCGTTTTTCAAACAGTATGACTATGGGCGTTCAGTTTGACCTTCGAGGATATGGAGCGGGATTTTCAACCCTGGAATACGGTAAAGGATATGACGAAAACGAAAAAGCGGAATTCGCTTTCGGTGGATTTACCGGCCTCCTGAGCGCTGTGATAGGTTGGGAAATCATGTAATTCAATCTTTTTTAAAGAGAAAAGAGCCCTGGAATTCTTTCCGGGGCTTCCCTTTTTTTGCCCCTAATATTTATTTTACTTGCACAGCTTCTCTGTTTGTGATATTATTTTACATCGTTGGAAATCTCCGGCAGTTGTTGTGTATAAACGTAAACGTGCCGATAGTCAGAAATAAAAAGAGTGTTGAAAAAGTTTTTTCTCTATTTTTTTCTCGTTGTATTTATGGCAATCTTTGGTTAAAATAGAAGCTTAGGGGGAATTGGAAATGAATCAAAGAAACAAATTTCTCGTATTCTGGCTTATTCTGTCCATGAGTCTTTTTTTCGGCTGTGGCGACCAAAGCCCCGAATATGACTTTTATGATTCCGGGGACGATAACCCAGCCTTGGCAAAAGTCGCCGGCGCTCCCGGACAGACCGAAGCCTGGTCAATATCCGCAGACACTCCAAGTCATGGCGCTACTTTTATAAAATCAACGGATCGAGGTTTTACCTGTAACGCGTCCCACTCCATCCCCGGCTATTTTTCATCCGACGAAAAAATTCATGTTGACACCTGGAAATGGGGCGCCAAAGCAGCCATTAGCCTTACGTGTGATGAAGGAGTCGAGCAGCCTTATTATATTCTTATGCCTGAAGTTGAAAGCCGAGGCTGGCTGATGACCTTTTTCATTTATACAGAGCAACCCTATTGGGAAGAAACCTGGGCTGATATCCAGTTCGCGTATCAGAGCGGCCATGAAGTGGCCAGCCATACCAATACTCATCGGGACATGACCATCTTTGGCGAGATCGGCATTAGGAATGAGCTTGAGACCGCCTTTGCCCTCCTAAGATATTATCTGGGTGATGACTATATTTCCCAGAGCTTTTCTTATCCCTTTGAGATAACCAATGAATTTATCTGGTCTGTTACAAAGGACTATCACGATTATGCCAGAAGCGGCGACTTTGGCGTGCCGGTGCCTCCTAATCCTGTGCCTCTGAATGACGCTTTTAATCCCGAGTGGGGCGCACTTACCGCCAAAGCAAACACCCAGGATATTACAGTGCCTAGTTGGAACGCCTGGATTGACGCGGCTGTAGCCCAGGAAAAATGGCTCATCGAGGAATATCACGGAGTCTGCGACGGGGCTGATTGCGGAGGCTGGGAACCGAGAACTATTGAGGAATTTCAAGCCCATTTTAACCACATTGACAGCTATGGGGATGATATATGGGTCGCGCCCATGGGCACGGTGGGCAACTACATCAGAGAAAGAAACACCGTCCAGTTCAAGGTCGACCACTGGTGTGACCAATTGGTGGAAATCAAATTAAAAGATAAATACTCAGAGCCCTACAATACGCCCCTTACCTTTGTAGTTGAAACCGATCCTGCCTGGGGCTGGACCAATGTTCAGGCTTTTCAAAACGGCGTCCAGGTTACCGCTGTAAGCCTGGGAGGAGGCAAGTTCAGAATAGAGGGATTACCGGACCCGTCCCTTCCAATTTCCATCAATCCCCTATGATCGGATAAGGGATTTTTGTCTCTTCTTATCCCGCCGTTTTCTTTTGGGACAGTTTATTCATTGCGCCAAGCAAAAGGCCAAGGGCGATAAAAGCGCCGGGGGGCAGAATAAAAATCAGGGCCGGCGCGAAGCTTTGACCGAAAAGAGCCAGGCCGAAAATCGTTCCATTTCCAAGAATTTCCCTGATACCGCCAAGGATAAACAGGGAGAGGGTAAACCCAAGCCCCATGCCCAGGCCGTCAACCAGAGAATAGATAACGCCTTTTTTGGATGCGAAGGCTTCGGCGCGCCCTAGAATTAAACAGTTTACAACAATAAGAGGAATGAACAGGCCGAGGCTTTTGTGCATCTGATGGGCGAAACCATTCATAACCAGGTCCACAATGGTGACGAAGGTGGCGATTACAATAATAAAGGCGGGAATCCTCACTTTTCTTGGAATGATCCCTCGAATTATTGAGATGATGACGTTGGAGCAGATAAGGACGGCCATTGTGGCAAGGCCCATGGCTATGCCGTTTTCCGCTGATGTGGTAACAGCCAGAGTCGGGCAGAGCCCCAGAAGAAGACGAAAAACCGGATTCTCGTCCCAAAAGCCTTTGAAAAATTCTTTCGAAAGGCTCATTGCCCGCTCTCCTTTGTTTCTGTTTTTACACCAGGGGCGCTTTCAACCAGGGGGAGGCTTCTTTTTTCCTTTTCAAAGTCCAAAAGACCGGCTGCCACTCCTTCAACTACCGCCCTTGGGCTAATAGTCGCGCCGCTTATCTGGTCAATGTCGCCACCGTCTTTTTTTACTTTCCATTTTGTATTTGTGAGGTTTCTCCTGGTATCGGTCCTGCGGTTTCCTTCCCAGACCCAGATAACCTTGCTTAACCAGGATATATTTTCTATTTTTTGCCCCAGTCCCGGTGTTTCGGCGTGTTTTAGAATAATCAAGCCATTCATGGCGCCGTCTGGAAGGATTCCCACCATCAAGTCAATTTTGCCTGAATAGCCGTTGGGTGAAGAGGCTTTATACGCGTAACCGACAATTTTTCCATCTTTTTTGCCGATGAAAAATTCGCGACCGTTGATCTTTCTTATCTCCTTATCAGGCTCATTGTCATAATCGGGCATAACCGACTTTAAGGCTAAAAGCATCTCGAGGCGCTCGGCCTTGGCGATAGGCTCCTTTGTTAAAGCGTAAATTTGGGAAAGAGCGAGACCCGCAATCAGGCAATTGGTTGTGAGGACCAAAACCATTTTCAGAAGGTCCTTCATCAGCTCTCCTTCCTTTCTTCTTTTAACGGAGGCGTATAGCCGAATTTTTTAGGCAAAGTCCAGCGATCAATGAGGGGCGTGGCGCCGTTCATAAGGAGAATGGCAAAGCTGACGCCCTCCGGGTATCCGCCAAAAAGGCGAATCACAATGGTCAGAAATCCGCAACCAAAGCCGAAGATAAGCTGCCCTTTAGCGGTAATGGGGCTTGTCACCATATCGGTGGCCATAAATAGCGCGCCAAGGATCAGGCCGCCGGAAACCAGATGAAAAAGAGGTCCGGCAAAAAGGGCGGGATCGATGGCGTTAAAGAGAAAAGCGAACAGAAGAACCGTTCCGATAAAACTTACCGGGATGTGCCATGTTATATATTTTTTATAAGCAAGAATTCCCGCGCCAAGCAAAAGGGCCGCCGCGCTAACCTCGCCAACGCATCCACCGGTATTGCCAAGGAAGAGGTCCATAATTGAGCTGTTGATTTCACCTTGTTCTTTAAATAGTCCAAGAGGCGTGGCGCCTGTAATGGCGTCAACAGCGGATTTGGCGAAAAGAGGCGACGGACTTGGCCAGGTTGTCATCTGGGAGGGGAAGCTTATCAGCAGAAAGACCCTGGCAACAAGGGCGGGGTTGAAGATATTATGCCCCAGACCGCCATATGCCTGCTTTCCAAGGCCGATGGCCACTCCCGCGCCGATTACGCACAGCCACCATGGCGCGCCCGCCGGAAGATTCATTGCCAGAAGAAGGCCGGTAATCACCGCGCTTCCATCGGAAACAACAACGGGTTTGCCAAGAATCTTTAGAATCGCCGCCTCGAAAAAAACGGCGCCAAGAACAGAAAGAGCGATAACTTTTATTGCGCCAAAACCAAAAAAGTAAACGCCAACCAGGCTCGCCGGTAACAGGGCGGCAACCACAGTCCACATGATCTTTTCCACCGAATCGCCGGAATGAACATGGGGCGAACTGGACACCATGAGCATTCGTCCGGGTTGCTTTAACTTAGATAATCTTTTTTCACTTGGTTTGAGCATCTGCAACCTTTTTAACTATCTTTTACTTGCCATAATATCGCCCTTGCCCAGTCTGATGTACTGGACCAGGGGAATAGCCGAGGGGCATCCATAAGAGCAACACCCGCACTCGATGCAGTCCATGGCGTTTGCTTTTTCAGCTTCCGCGATCATGTCGTGTTTAACGTATGACGCGATAGTAGTCGGCGCCAGTCCCATGGGACAGTTGTTCACGCAAGCGCCGCACCGGACGCAAGCCCTCTCATGATTGAACTCCATGGTGCCGGGGGTCAGGCAAAGAAGCCCCCCGGTTCCCTTTAGAGTCGGAGCCGACAGGTCTCCCTGGGCTATTCCCATCATGGGGCCGCCCGCTATTACCTCGGCGGCGTCGTGGCTAAGGCCGCCGCAAAAATCCAGAAGATGAGAAAGGGGCGTCCCGATAACAATCTCCAGGTTTTTCGGATTGGCAATGGCGTCGCCGGTGACAGTGCAATAGCGGCTGATAAGGGGCTCGCCAAAAGCCACGGCTCTATATGTCGCGGCGGCGGTAGCCACATTTTGCACCAGGCAGCCCACATCCATGGGAAGCTTGCCGCTTGGGACCTCACGTGCTGTAAGCGCGTATATAAGCTGCTTTTCAGCACCCTGAGGATATTTCACTTTCATGGTAACAACATCGATACCATCTACGCGGGCCGTTGCCTTTTCCATGGCGGCGATAGGGCCGGGCTTGTTGTTCTCGATGGCGATATATCCGGTTTTAAGGCCAAGCGCCTTCATGAACAATCTCAGCCCAGCCACAATTTCAAGAGGCTTTAAAAGCATAAGCTGATGATCGGCGGTCAGGTATGGTTCGCATTCCGCGCCGTTTAAAATAACAGTATCGATTTTTTTATCAGGGGGCGGGGAGAGTTTTACATGAGTGGGAAATGTGGCGCCTCCAAGACCGACAACGCCGCCGGCTTGAATGAGGCCGATGATGGTTTTCGGATCGAGATTCTCCCAGTCTGGAATTTTCTTTGTCTCTATCCAGGCATCTTCCCCATCGTTGGCAATAACAATGGCAAGCTGTTTTTTTCCAAGAATATGAGGGAAAAGGTCGATCTTTTTTACCGTTCCCGAAACAGGGCTATGGACAGGGACAGAGACAAAGCCACCGGCCTCGGCAATGATCTGCCCTTTAAGTACATTGTCCTTCTTCTTGACAACAGGTTTCGCCGGCGCGCCGATATGCTGGGAAACCGGGACAAAAACCTCTTTGGGCGCCGCCAGCAGTGTTGGCGCGCTCTTTTCGGTAAGGTCTTTATGTTCGGCAGGGTGGACCCCGCCTTTAAACCCTTTGGCTTTCATCAACGCCCTTTTTCCGCGGTTTATCCTCTTTGCTGTTTGTAATCTCTATCATATGGGTCGCCACATCTTTAACATCAATAAGGCGGAATGTTTTCTTTTTGCAGACATCATAGCAGATGCCGCATTTGACGCATTTTTCCTGGTCAATGTAATGGAGCTCTTTCTTTTCTCCACTTATGGCGCCCATTGGGCATTTCTTTTTGCACAAAGTACACCCTGTGCAATCATCGGAAATAATATATTTTGGGCGAGGTCCGGACTCGATCAGCACCTCGTCAAGAATTGTATTGTTCGGGCATTCCTCAGCGCATAATCCGCAGTTGATACATTTGTCATAGTCGATTTTCGCCAGAAAATTTTCCACGTGGCAAGCATCAACAGGGCAGATTTTTTCGCATTTTTTACATCCAATGCAACCCATGGCGCAATATTTTGAAACAGCGCCGCCCTTGTCTGTTGACTTGCAGAGCACATGAACTTTTTTGGAAATAGGCACAAGGGAAATGAGGTCTCGAGGGCAAGCTTTAACACAGGCGCCGCACCCGGTGCAGGTCTCTTTCTCGATCTGGTTAAGGCCGTCAACAATCACGATGCTGTCAAAAGGGCATACCTGCTGGCAATCGCCATAACCAAGACAGCCGAATGGGCATTCCTTCGCGCCGCCGGAAAGAGCGTGGGCGGCCTTGCATGTCATCACCCCGAAATATTGATACCGCCTGACAGACCTGGTGTAGTCGCCCTGGCAATATAAAACCGCCACCTTTTTTTCTTTTTTGGCAGCTTTTACACCAAGAATCCCGGCGATTTTCCCTTCATCCTCGGTTGTGACTACTGGGCATAAACCCGGCGCCGCCGAACCATCAGCCACAGCGGCGGCATATCCGGAACAGCCGGCAAATCCGCATCCGCCGCAATTGGCACCAGGCAGAAGTTCGGTTATTTGTTCGATTTTGGGATCAATTTTGACAAAGAAAACCCTGCTTGCGACGCCAAGGCCGAGGCTTGCAAGAAGTCCGAGTCCGGCCAGGGTCAAAAGAGCTTCAATCATCTGATTTTAACTCCTTTTGAACCAGGACCCAAGGAGTCGCCAACGGGGAACTCACCGTCCTGGTCAGACCCTTGTCATATCGATCCACCATTTTCTGGAAAGTGTTGTCCATGCCGGAGAATCCCATAAAAGCCATTGCCAAAAGTCCGGCTGTAACAAGAGCGATGGCTGTGCCCTTTAATGCTCTGGGCACGTCGGCCAGTTCCAGCCTCTCCCGGATTCCCGCGAAAAGAAGCAGTGCCAGAGTAAAGCCCAAAGCCGCGCCAAAAGCAAAGACCGTGGAAAATAAAAAGGCCGGCTCCTTTGCCGGATCAAATTGCTGGACATTGAGTATCGCCACGCCAAGAACAGCGCAATTGGTTGTTATAAGAGGCAAAAAGATGCCCAGGGATTGATATAAGGCGGGGCTTATTTTCTGAATAATCATTTCCACAAGCTGAACAAGGGAGGCGATAACCAGAATAAACGTGATGGTTCGAAGGTATGTAAGCTCAAAAGGAATCAGGATAAAATGCTGAATAAAATAGGTGACAACCGCCGCCAGGGTCATGACAAAAATAACAGCCATGCCCATTCCAAAGGCGGTCTCGACCTTTTTTGAGACGCCCAGAAAAGGGCATATGCCAAGGAAGCGATTCAGGACAAAGTTATTTACCAGCACCGCCCCTGTAATCAGAACCACTATTTTTAGAAGGGCTACGGAAATTGGCATCAGTCCTCTTTCGCCAGTTAAAACGAGTGGACATACTAATCAGACTGACACATCTCGTCAAGATTTTCCAAAGATGAAGAGCAACATATATATGGAGTTTTAACCATTTGTTGACCCGGTAGTCCAGCCGGAGAAATAGAGCACTGCTTGCTAATGCCAGGTCGGCCCATCGCCCCGATGGAAATCCTCCATCTCTTCCTCAAGGGCCATCTTCTTAAGCTTTTTCCTGCTTCTGACTCTTACTCGCCAATAGGCCGCCAGGAACAACAGGGCCATGAAAGTCCAGATAAACTCCGGCCGGAAAAAGAGAAAAATCCATGTATATACTTTGCCAATGTACTCTTTCCAATGCCTTTCCAAATCCCTTATCGTCATGCCGGTGGAGAGCATGACAGCCTCCTGGCCGGTTTTTCCCTCTATCAAAAGGGCGATAATATCCCTCAGGCTCCTCTGCCTTGCCAGATACCCGACAAGAGTTCGGGATTGAAGATAGGCGAGCCTGGCCTTGCGCCCTTCTTTTGGCCACGAATACATCAGCTCTTCAAGAGGAATAAGGCGTCCCAGAATATAGGCCAAAGTCAGACGAAAGGAATCGGTTTTTGACCACTCCACTGCCAGATATTGGGCAACTCCCTCGTCAATCCATCTGGGAGTTTCACGGCCCGGAATCCCTTTTCCCATAAAAATGTGGCTCAGTTCATGGATAAAAACCCTATTCATATCATATTTTCCCGCCTCTTTTGCCCTGGCGCCGGGAGTATAAATCACAATGGTGTTCTCTTTTATAAAGGCTACTCCCACGCTCCATTCGGGAATTATGGCTCGCGGCTGAACGGCGCTATAGGATTTTCGATCCGGCGCGAGATATACTTTTGTCTTGTGTTTGAAATCATAACCGATAAAAGCCGAAACCCGCCGCCGTTTCTTTTCGGCGAACAAAAGGAGCTTTTGGGCAATCTTGACACCGCCCTTCTTATAAAAGACCTGAAAGTTCGGGCTCTCAAGGGATTTCCATTCATCAGCCCACAAAGGTGTAACAAAAATACAGGCTATAAATAATACAAAAAAAGATAACGCTTTTCTCATAGATTAAGTTTTTCCCGTTTGTCCTCGATTTTCTGATTCAATA
>CAYSHR010000042.1:0-13208 GCA_964430795.1 uncultured bacterium | reverse complement strand
GGGTTGCCCCTACGAAAACGGAATGTTTACATCAACATGTAAACATTATGTACAGGGGCGCACACGGTGCGTCCCCCTTAGAATTCATCCTCCATTGCCCAGTCATCATCGTCCATTCCCATGTCATCATCATCGCCGTAACCATAACCCCATGGATCAACATAGGGCAGAGGGATTGGAGTGTAGCTTTCGAATGTTATCAGGGAGCTTACCAGTAAAGAGGTTTCTGATAAGGTGAACAGATAATCACCGATAACCACTGAGCGCAGGGGGTAGGGAAGGTCCCAATACTCGTCGCTGCCCTGTTCCGGTTCAAAGGAGGTGTGATCCGCGGCGAAAAGAGGATCGTTGAATCCCACCTGAGCATTACAATTGAACACCAGGAATCCGGAGAAATCACCGGTTATGCCGAAATCAGCATCAATGTCTGTTGGTAGCGTGGATGGATCAACACCCGGTCCATCCTCGAAATCGTCATCATCATCCCAGCCGCCATAGTCATAATATGAGACGGGAATGGAAAGAACGTCCAGCCCTAAAGGCTTATGCGCGTAATAGAGAAAGGCTTTATGATTGTACTGAGCCTCGGAATAGCTGGACCAATATTCACCAATATCATAGGAGTGGGCAAGGACCGGATTGGCGAAATCGGAAATGTCAAATATCTGAAGGGAAATTCCGCCGGTAGAACCCCACTGGTCTCCTGTCTCACCCACTGTTAGTAAATGGTAATCATCCATAGGATGAATGTATGAGGAGAATCCGGGAATCTCCAGCATGCCTACTTCAATGGGATTTGTATGATCGGAAAGATCAAGGGTGAATAATGGGTCCGTCTGTTCAAAAGTAACTACGTATCCTTTGTCGCCAATGAACCTGGCGGATTTTATCTCTTCCCAGTCCTCTACAAATGTAAGGTCCACCGAACCGACGACATTAAGGTTGTTTCCGGATGGTTGGAGCACATAGACCGAATTGGTAAAGCTGCTCGAATTCCAGTCGCCGGAAGTGATGGCGGCTCGCAGATGCCCGTCCCATTGGCTCAGAGAGAATTGATTTAATAGAAAACCGGGAACCTCTCCACTGGCCAGGTATGAAGCCTGGGTCGGATCTTGGTCTATTTGAAACATATGAATCTGAGAGTGGGGCACGCTATCCTCTTCTCCTTCACTTTCCTCCCATGCCCAATCCCAGAACATATCCTGGCTTTCAGCTACAACAAGGGAACTTGTCGAGCCGTAAACAATTCCCTGCTCGGCGATTAGCGCGATATCAGGCTGCTTGGTGGCCGGGTCGGTCATCATAACGGTCATTATGGTAAGAAAACCATAACCCCTGGGGTCTTGAGGGTGGTAGTTATTCTGGCAATCGGCAAATAGATGGTCCGAATGGGTGGGGTTTCCCCCAGCGTCATATGTAACCTGGTGATAACGGGGCAGCCAATCATCAAGGTCTCTGCCTTCGAGCTCTTCGGCATTTTCCTCAGCCAAATCATCATATGCCTGCTCAATGGCGTCCCAGTCACATTCACCTGTTTCCCAATCACAAAACTCATCGGTGTCAACCCAGGTCTCCATATCCATACCGTTAGGTTCGGAAAAGACAACTATTCTCACCGAGGCGTCAATTCTTCTTGAGCTTAAATAGCTTCCCTCCATATATACTTCCCGAATCAACGACGGCGCTGTTGGAACCGAGGCGTCAATTATTGTAAGTTTGAGTATTTCATAGCTCAGGTTTTCTTCACCCACCCAAACATCATCGGGGAGATCTTCGGGTGTAATTAAGGAGAAAACCAGGACTTTATCGTCATAAATAAACATCTCGATGAATTTACCCATGATTTGAAATCTCGATAATTCATAGGTAAGGTTCGGAGGGGAAGGATCGAATATCATGAGTTGATCGCCTGAAAGAACATAAAGACGAACACCGTCGGTTTTTATAATATCCGCTTCATCAACGCCATCTTCCTGGGTATTGGTGTCTGAGTGATTTGAGCCGCCGGCATCATCGTCGTCACTGCCGCCCTCCTGCCCGGAGTCATCGTCATCGCCGGCATAATCGTCGTCATCATCCCAACTGTCATCATCACCCGCCGAATCGTCGTCGCCAAGAGAATCATCATCATCCCATCCTCCGTCATTGGGGGCATCGGTGTCTTCAAGGCCGTCACTGCCGCCACGGTTATAACTAATCTGCCTGTACATTTCATGGATTGCCGATTTTACCAGCCACTCTTTCAATTCGTCACAATTGGCGCAACGAACCAGATTCGCGTTTTGCCCGTCTCCTTTACCGTCTCCGGTTTCGCAGGCGGTAAAAACAAAAGCAACCATAGACGCTACAATAAGAAAAGAGAGCCATCGCAAAAAAAGACCAGTGTTTCCCTTAGACATTTTTCCCTCCGAAACCACAAAATATAAATTGATGACGCTAAAAATTATAAAAGACGCCTTGATTATTTGTTACAATAATAATGCCATATTTAGTTTACTCTCTAACATGTTAAAAATAAAAGATAAAAATAAAAACTCAGAAATAGTTTTCTCCCCAAAAGCATCAGATTTTCATACAATATTCAGAAAACTGAAAGAGAATTAAAAAAGCGCCGAAAAATAAATCCGGCGCTTTTAATAATTTACAGAAATTTATTTCTCGCTTTTCCCGCTTTTACTCGGAGCTATAAGATCCCCCCAGATGGTAATGTAATCGGTGTTTGACCCCAGGGGGAACATCTGGAGCACCTGAATCCCGTAGTCACCAAATGTCGGTATTTCAATTCCTCCCATAAGATTAGTAATTATGGGCAAGACCAGTTCCACAACATATGGAGCGATGGCTTCCAGGATGACATCATTAAAGTCAGCAATGGGCTCAGCAACCATATCCACCACTACCTCGGGAGTCGCCATAGTGACTTCAATGGTATTTGTGGGGAATGGAATATCGATTCCCATTTCAACTTTGAAAGAGATGGCAATGGTAAGGAAAAGAACTTCCTGGCTTGCGTCATCAACAACAAAACCGTGGATCATAAAATCGCCCATTTGCAACTCTGTCGGCAGGGGAATGGCCGCTCCTTGCCCGACAATTAAAACCGGTGGTAGAAGTGGGCGAATCTTGAAGTTGATGGCGTTGTCAGGATAAGCTGTTCTGATATCCGATGGTAGGAGGAGAAGGGCGATAGTATCATTTGTCCTGAATACCTCATCCATATCCAGAGATAAGCTGCCGGCTCTGAAAATATTATAGAAAGCCTGGTTAAAGATTTCGTCGCCAAAATAGATTCCAAGATCGTATGGATTGGAAGTTCCCCAGATGTACATTCCAAAATTACCCGGAGGCGAACCCGGGGTTTCCAGGCTGCCGGGCATGACCGGCGGAACAGGGGATATGTGGTCCATGGAAATTTTGCTGTTCATTCCGAATGTAAAGGCATCTCCGGTGGCATTTGTGATAATGGACTCGGGTTCCATTGTCACGCTTACATCAACGTTTGACTGGTTTGGCAGGTCAATAGTAAATGTATATTCCATGGGAATCTGATTTATCAATGCCTCCAGAATTACCGGTACTTCGGATTGAAGGGCGTCGGAGACGACTCCCTCAATCAAGTTGGTTATGTCCTCCTCGAACATATCCTCAAGGTCATCGGGGAAGTTATTTATATCAATATCAATCTGAGCGATATCAATAGTAAGTGTGGATATATCAACTCCCAGATTATTGCCCACAACGGATATCTCCGTATTGCCAAAGACTTCCACATAATCGGTGCTTACATCTCCATCTATGGAATATCCTATTCCGAGAATTGAGCCCCTTACGTCAAAACCGAGGTTGATGTCATTTAATCTGATAGTTGATTCAAGATAATTTCCAATATCGTTTATGTCAAAATTTATGGTCAGGTCGCCTAGAGATACATCAGTAACCGTAGCTGTGGCGCTGGCCAGAGTAACACCCCAAAGGTCGTATTCCTCGTCAAAAACAGGGTTCATTGACATGATGATTCCAGGGATATTCATGTCGTCTATAAGGGTGTTGGCTATATCCCCCAATTTGGCGAAACCGGCTTCTGTGAGACCGAAGAAAACCGAGTCTTGAATTAGAGTGTCGTCGGGAACAAAGGAGCCTTTGAGAATGCTGGTTGAGCCCCATGCCACAACCTGGCCGCCCGCGTCTTCCAGCCTTGCGTCTACAATATTCAGCCCGGTGCCCAGACCCAGGTTGTAGAAGAACTCACAGTCCGGAGGCGCGCTTAGAGGACCAACATATTGGTCATTTATATACAACACATCAGATAACTCGCAGTCAATTACGTATCCCTCAATATTATAACTGCTTACTTGTGTGACAAATCCTCTTTCAGGATCGGTAAAAACTATATCCACATCATTCCCGGTTTCCACTGTAAGGGTTTTATCGTCGAATACCGAGGGGAAGTTATCACAATACGCGGAAACGATATATGTTCCTCCAGCACCGCCGGCATCGGAAAAGGTAATGGTTTTTGCTCCATTGTCCACAGTAGCGCCGGTTGTGGGGTAAACCTCCAGAGTGTAGGGTTCAAAGGAGATATTGCCGCTCTGGTCATATATTTCCACCACTGGGGAGATTGTTACTTGCCCTCCTGAGGGCAGGAATATAACGGGTTCGGCCAGGGTAAGGGTCATATCATAGGGATCACCGGCTGATACAACAAGGGTTACCGTATCCGATATGTTTGTCCCGACAACGGTTCCGGTGACTTCGATGGTTCCCGATTTCTCAAATGTTCCGTATGACCACTGAAGAATTCCATTATTGATATCCCAGGAAGCGCCAAAAGGTGGCGAGGCGTGAAAAAATACGCTTCCAAATATTTCCTGGTCCTGGTCATCGTAAATTATGCCCTCGGCAAAAACACTGGCCCCGGCCTCAATGTCATAATCAGACAGGGAAATTTCGATTGAGTCGGCGTCTGTAAGCTGTACAAATACAAACTTATAATCCTCAAGGGTCTTGCCGCTATAGCTGGTGGATGCTGTTATTTTGAAAGTGCCGCCTATTCGGAAAGAGAAATCGGTTCCGGTCTTGGTTACTCCATCTTCCGGTTCCACCAGATAATCGATAGATGAGACGTCAGTGATATCCTGGTCGTTTTCATCATAGACCTTTACAGTTGTTGAGACAGTATCACCGGTTTTGATGGTAGAGTCCGAGACCGAGAGCTCGATTCTGGCGCCTCCTTCCTCGACTGTGAAGGTGACCGTATCAGTGACTTTGCCTTTTTTGTCGGTTACGCCTTCAACTTCAAATGTATGCTCGCCCTGGGCCAGTTTGAAAGAGGCCGTATATGTGTCGTCTTCGTCGTCAAATATGAATTTTCCTGTTTTGTCTTTACAGTTTGACTGGCTTAATCTTTCACAGATGGAGATGTCATTTGGATTCAGGTACCAGTATTTTCCATGTATCAAAACACTTCTGGTAGGCAGAACAGAACCATTTTCCGGTATTAAGAATCTAACGGTAGGGCCATCCGGAGGGGTGGTGTCATCATCGTCGCCTGTTGAATCATCGTCAAACCAAGTGTCGTCATCGTCGGTTGGATTCGGGTCGCCGCCGTCATTCCCGAAGTTCGCGTCTTCGGATCCGCCGTTGCAGCCGAAAAATGTAAATGAAAAAAGAAAGGCTAACACAAAAATAAACAGCACGCTTGGATAACGACTCATTTTATATACTCCTACGGTTCCAAGCCCCGAACAAAAGAACTAAAATTCATTTTTAAAACACCAGCTTCCAAAGTAATTATACCATTGGTCCATATGGATAAACAAGGGGCAATGACATTAAATAGGTAAATATTGGGTATGGGAGAAAATTTTAGAAACCGAATCGAGAATATTTTTTATATAATACTACTGTCTAAAAACTACCCATTTCATCGGCCACGCCAACAAGAATGGCGGCAAAATAAAACAGGGAGATAAACATTCCGGAACAAAAGCCAATCCAGGTCCATATTTTCGCGGTGTGGGCCGCTGATTGAGCGCCAAGAAAATCTCCCGCGGCTAGCTTTGTTCTTGCCTGGGAGGAAAAGACTATGCCCACTATTCCAAAAGGCAGGCAACAGCAAAGGGTGACAAAGATGGAGAAGGGCAGATAATCGGAAATCTTTGCTCCCGGCGGCATTCCTCCCGCCATTCCGGTACTTGGTGGAGTAGAGCCTGAGGTGCCGTAACTCCGGTTACCATAGTTTTGATCTGAATATGATTGTTCCGTTCCCATATAGGGCGGAGGAGGGGGAGGAGTTTCAGTCGGACCACTTTTTAGGGAAGTGCCGCAGTGAACACAAAAGTTGGAATTCTCTGGATTTGTTTTTCCACACTGAGGGCAATTCAAATCGTTACTCCTTAATTCTGCCGTGAATCAAAAAAACATTTTTCCTAAAAATAGATTAAAAGGCAACATTTTTTCTTCCTGACCTGCCGGTTTTCTCTTTGGACCCATTTCGGATATCCATCACTCCTCCAGTGAATCGGGAACAAGGAACCTTTTCTCCTGCCAGAATGTTTCAGGTATTCCCATATTTGTAAATGGCTTTGACAAATCCTCGGGCAGTTTGGCGAAGATTTCGATTTTATCGGATGTAACAGGGTGAAGAAACCTGACGTATCTGGAATGGAGCCCAAGGCGGGTAAGGCCGTAATTATCTTGAAACTCCCTGTTCAAGGAGCCTTTACCATATTTTGAATCGCCAATAAGAGGGCAGTTTATATGTTTTAAATGTCTTCTCACCTGATGCAGCCGCCCTGTTTTTGGAATGGCCTCCACAACAGAAACATGCCTTGGGGATGTTTTGGCTGTAAAGAGATTTCTGAAAATCGTCTTTGCCGGTCTTTTTGGTCCGTTTCGTTTTCTAGGAATAGGGTAGTCGATTATTCCTTTTTCCGGGGCTTGCCCTCTGACTAACGCAAGGTAGCTTTTTACAACATTATCTTTTGAAAACTGAGCGTTTAAAAATCCGGCTGTTTTGGCGTCAAGAGCAAAAACAATAACTCCGGAAGTAGGGCGGTCAAGACGCTGGACAGGAAAAACCTTCTCTAACGAAAACATCTTTTTCACAATATCCACAAGAACGACAGGGCTTCTGTCCCACCCTCGATGTACGGATATTCCCGAAGGCTTATTTATGGCAACAAGATAATCGTCTGAAAAAAGGATCTCGGGAAAGTCATTTATGGAATTATTTATCATCAGGAACGCGGGTCAGGATTCTGAAATAGATATCAAAATAGCTTGTCTTAAATGAATGGGAGACCGCTTTTTGAATGGCGAAGTGATTTTTCCATGGACCTGTCAGGATGATGTGGGAATATTCTTTTATACGGTCCTTGTCTCTCAATTGGGAAAGTGAATTCATTGCCGGTGGTCTTTCTTTTCTTACCGAGATAAAACCACTTGGAAAAAGGTATCCGATAAGGCCGCCCTTATCCACCACATAATAATACGCGGTCAGCTTTAAGGGGTTAACCCATACCGGATAAGAAAATGGCGATCGAACCTTATCCAGGAAACTTTCATTTTTGCTATTTTCAAAGTGGGAGTCATTTAACAGCAACAAATTTGTCGGGTTTACCACTTCCCTCTTTATTACGTCATCGAGATAGTCCACATGCCTTCCAGCGAAAAACATGTTCGCGCCGTTAACTGTAATTATTGTGGCGAAAACAAAAGCGGTAAGAAGTTTAATCTCTTTTCTCAGGCTTCTTGGCCCTTCGATTCCAGCCAGAAAAATAAAAAATGACGCGAAGAGGAGTCTCTGTCCAGGGCGTACAAGCTCGAAAATTTTTGTAGGAGCGGCAAGTCCCAGAACCGCGAGAAAAACTGAGGTTAATATTAGAGGCGACCAGAACCTGGCTCTTTTTGTGGCGATTAGCCAACCAACAAGGACAATGGATCCCAGGATTACAAACCCATTGGCAATTACAGATGCCCAGGCGATATTGGTTGGAGTAATAGGGTAGTAGTTTGAAACAGGGGCGAAGGGGGAGAGTTTATAAAAGAGATAGTTCACTATAGAGTATTGATAACTCACCTCAAAATTTCCGGCTCTGGCAAAGGTGTACCAGACAAGGAGAGGAATAGTTGGCGCCAAGGATAAAGCCGGGAGAATGTATTTTTTTAAGTCTTTATAATATGTCCTCCAGGCGATTAGCATAATGGCGATAGAGGATATAAGAAATGGTAAAAAATGGGAAAAATAAATCAGCAGAAGAAAAACCGAAAGTACTATGGCCGATTCCTTGGCGAAAAAAGGAGCTCTTCGCCAATAATAACCAATGGCGAAAAAGGAAAGACCCAACCCAAGAGCGAAATTCAGATACCCCATCATAAGAAAGTGATTTACAGCAAAAAGAACACCGATAATTTCCAAGGCAGGCGCCAGCCTCCCATCAGCACGCCTTAAATATACAAACCCGAAAGCAAATAATAATATACATAGAGCCGTTGTAATTTCGGCCCCTTTCTCTTCCCCGATAAACCTTCCCGTGCCGGCAATTATCAATGTTGCCAGGGAGTTTGGAACCGGCAGAATTTTCAGGGAATAATAAGGGTAAAATTTGTCGCTATCGAGGTTGTTTAGAATCTTGGCTTGGAGTATCCAATCAGGGATATCCTGCATGGGCATATGCTGGATAAAAGCCAATGGTAAAATGGAAAGCAAAACCAGGATAAGGATAATACGGTTTTGTCTTTTTCGATCCATATATTTTTTCCAAATAGGAGGCTAACTTATCTGACAGCCCGAAGCGATTTTATCAAGGGTGGTGAGCAAGGTCAGTTTTTCACCCTCTTTTACAGCAAGGACCATTCCCTCGCTCTTTATCCCCATGAGTTTGACAGGTTTAAGATTGGTAACAGCCACCACTCTTTTTCCAATAAGTTCTTCCGGCGAAAAATGCTTTGCTATGCCGGCCACCACCTGCCTTTTCTCAAAGCCAAGATCAACCTTTAGAACCAGCAGCTTTTTTGATTTTGTTACTTTCTCGGCCTCAATTATTGTCCCAACTCGCAAATCAAGTTTAGTGAAATCATCAAACTCCACAGTTTCCCTGACAGGTGGGAAACTTTTATCACCTGTCCCGGCGGCACTTTTTTTATTGGCTTCTTTAGCCCATGTTTTCAGCCTCTCAATTTCATCATTAATCTGTTTGTCGTCTATCTTTTTAAAGAGGATTTGGGGCTTTTTAAGCTCTGTTCCGGGTATGGGGCTGACCTTGGGGGCGGTGGACCAATCCCCATCTTTGACCTTGCCCTGGCAGCCGACATATTCCCAAATCTTTTGAGCCGTCTCAGGCATAAAAGGCGCGGACACTACCGAAACCGCTTTTAAAAGGTGAATGCAGATAAAAAGAGTTGTGGCGGTTTTTTTCTTCTCTGTTTTCACAGTTGCCCAGGGCTGTTCCGAGTCAAAAAACCTGTTGCCCTGCCTTGCCAGTTCCATGACCTCGAATATGGCCTTTCTGAATTCAAAGGTCTCGATATTGGCGCTGACTCTTTCGGGAATTGACTTTATATTTTTCAAAAGAGCGATTTCCTCAGATGAAAACTTCCCTGGCTCGGGAATGGTGTTGTCGAAATTTTTCCGTGTAAATGTCAGCACCCGATTCACCAGGTTTCCCAATGTGTCGGCAAGGTCGGAATTGTTTCTCAGCATAAAATTATTCCAGGTAAATTCCGAATCTTTCTTCTCAGGCATATCCGCGCAAAGGGTGTACCTGATGGAATCAACAGAATATTTTTCGAAAAAATCATCCAGGTCAATTGTCCATCCCTCGCTTTTTGAGAACTGCCTGCCCTCGAGGTTATAGAACTCATTTGCCGGGACATTTTCCGGCAGAATAAACTGGTCTTCTCCCGCCTCATTTTGAGCCATAATCATGGCTGGGAAAACTATACAATGAAAAGGTATGTTGTCTTTGCCGATAAAATGAATAAGCCGCGTGCCGGGGTCACACCAATAATCTTTCCATGCCTCTGGTTTGCCGATTTTCTTGGCCCATTCAATTGTTGAGCTGATATATCCAATGGGCGCGTCAAACCAGACATACAGGACTTTACCCGAAGCGTCGGCCAGAGGAACCGGAATACCCCATGTCATATCCCTGGTTATAGCCCGCGCGTTTAGTCCTTCTTCAAACCAGCCCTTTACGAAGTTGACAACATTGTCTTTCCAAAGAGTTTTACTTTCAATCCACTGCTTAAGTTTGGGTTCCAGTTCATGAAGCTTGAGATACCAATTTGTAGTATTGCGAACTTCGGGTTTGTTCCCACATATTTTGCACTTGGGATTTTTCAGTTCCAGGGTGTCGAGCCATTTGCCGCATCCCGGGCATTCATCACCCCTTGCCGGCTCGAAACCACAAAAAGGGCACGCGCCGGTCACATATCTATCGGCAAGAAACATTTTATCCACCGGGCAATAGAGTTGGTCACTTGCTCTTTTCTCAATATATCCCGCCTTGTTGATTCGCCTGAAAAAAGTCTGGCTCATATCATAATGAGGCAGCCTGCTCGTCTGGGAAAAGTTGTCAAATTTGATGTTAATCTTGTCAAAAACATTCTTGATCAGCTTATGGTTTTTCGCTACGTGCTCTTTAGGTGATACACCTGCCTGCTCTGCGCTGATGGTAATGGCAACGCCGTGATCATCGCTTCCGCAGATGTAGATAACGTCGGCACCGGTCATTTTTTTGTATCTAACAAAAATATCAGCCGGCAGGTAGGCCCCGGCAATATGCCCGAAATGAATAGGACCGTTAGCATAGGGCAGGGCGCTGGTTACAGTAATTCTTTCTTGAGACATCCTGTTTCCTTTTTCATCTTATCAATCTGACCGAATGAAATTACATCAGCAAAAAAAGTATGGCAACTCTTTTTACCTGGAGTAAAGAGAATGGGTCGCGGGATAAACCAAAATCCGCGTTTTTGTCCCACACACAATAGAATGTTCCAGTGTTTTATGAACAACAGAGGTTTCCAAGGGTTACTAATAACGTGGTATCACAGGCAATGTAATATGACTGGGATATTTGCCGTTATGATATATTTTTTGATGGGCGATAACATAGTTATTATCTGTAGCAAAATTGCCGCCGGTATTTCTGTTTACATCAAATCTTGGAAAATTGGATGAACTTATTTCAACCCTTAACCTCTGCCCTTTACTGAACAGGTAGCTTGTCGCCCAAAGGTCAATTGTATATTTTACTACTTCTCCAGGCTCAACAAAAGATGGTGGATTCTTTACCGCCTTTCCGTATCTTGCCCTGACAATGCCATCAACAAGATTGATGGCTCTGCCATCTCTCTCCACCGAAACCAGCTTGGCAGTAAAATCAGTGTCCTTTGCCGAGGTTGAAGCATAAAGAGTAACAGATATGGGACCGGTGATTTCCATCTCCTCCTTTAAAGGCTCCGATGTAAATATCAATACATCTTCTCGTTTTTCCAGCGCGCTTTGGTTTTTTGGACCGGCGTATTGGGGAGGATAAAAATTGCCGCCAACAGTTGGCACCGGGTACTTTGGATCGAAATAAAATTCATGATATTTTTCATCTCCAGGGGCAAACCATGTAAGGGCGCCGCTACTATTAGGACTTTCATTTTTATTATCGGAATGAAAGTACATCTTTTTAAACCTGGTTCTTGCCAATGGCCATTCCCCTTCCATTCGCCATTTATTTTCACCCATGACAAAAAGCATAATCTTTGGAGGGTCGGGGATGTTCTCCCCTTCTTCTCCAAGATATTTTTGCAACCAGGTAAACATGGCCTGAAATATCATTTCAAATCCCGCTCCGGACCCGAAATTGATTTCTCCGGTCTGTTTCCTCAATGAATGAGACCATGGTCCCATAATCAATACGGAATCTTTTGCTTTTCCGCCTCCACCGGCGGTTACTTTAACAAATTCATCCAGTGTCGACTTGGCGAATATGTCATACCATCCACCAATAAAGAGAGTAGGAATATTGCATCTTGTCCCTTTAGCAAAAAGATCAATTTTGCTCCAGTAATTGTCAGGGGTCGGGTGATCCAGCCAGGAATCGTAAGGAGCATTGTCTTTATATAGAACGTCATCAATTTCGTTAAGGGGCGCGGTCACCGGGCGAAACCAATTATACTCCGTTGTGGAATTATTGATTTTACCGTCAACCATTATGGACCAGTCAAGAGCAAGAGAATAATTTAGCACGCCTCTTTCATATAATATGCGATATGGCGACATTGTGGCGGTAATGGGAACCATGGCGTCAACCTTTGAATTAGCTCCCACCGCACCGGCCCAGGCTGTATATCCAAGATAGGAAAACCCGATCAAGCCAAGTTTTTTCCCCGCCCAGCTCTGTCTTTTTATCCACCTGATAGTGTCGGCGCTATCATTGACTTCATGGATAAATGGATAGAATTTTCCTTTTGAATCGTAACGCCCTCTACAGTCCTGGAGCACAACCGCCATCCCTTTGTGAGCCAGGGCTTTTGCAGCAAGGAGTATGGGGCCGGATTGCTGTTTTCCATATGGTATTCTAGCCAGGACAACAGGAAATTTTCCTTTTTTACGGGGAAGAAAAATATCAGTGGCAAGTTTTACGCCATCCCTGGTTTTTACCATTACGTTTCTCTTGATTTCAATCTTAAGTCTGGCTTTATTCGCAAATCCGCCTTTAGGTGGAAATTGACTGTAAGCTTGAGTTATATAGATGGAAAAGAGTAGAAATATGGCCAATGAAAAGAGTGTAAAAAGCCGATATTCTCTTTTATTTTTTAACAAAGCCACTTAATCAATCTCCAGAATTAATACTAGTCAATCTCTAGATTCCACAAAAACTCTATCTCCACGTTCAATGTGATATTTTTCTGCCGCGTTTCCGCCATTTACCGCCAATTCCACAAGACCGGTACTCCCGGTAAGCCAGCAACCCTCGCCAAGAGCTGATTCCGCATAAGTCCTGAAAAGCTCCATGGCTTCAGGAGTCTGGGGCTGTCCGGCAAGGTAGATTCTGAAATTTGGGTATTTGGCTATATCCTCAGGAGAGAAAGAGGTAATGCTGTTTCCAAAATGGTCTATATGGACTATCGCCCCTTCGAGTTTATCCTCTTTCTGCTCATTGTCCCAGAAATCCAACCGTGCCGGATCGCTTATCATTGGTCCAAGG
>CAYSHR010000041.1:0-13277 GCA_964430795.1 uncultured bacterium | reverse complement strand
AAATTTTGCCTTTACTTACCTTGTTCAGGATAAGACGGACAAGGTTTTATACGCACTGAAAACCATCTACCCCAGGCTGACAAAAGATGAGAAAACCAAAACCGTTCTTATTGGCGCCTTGGAGGATATGGTTGCTCTGGACCATCCGAACCTTGGACAAGTGGCACATGTTGGAAAACATGATGACCTGGTTTATTTTACAACCGAATATATAAAAGCGCCCACCCTGGAAAAGGCAATCGCGACAAACAGGGCAAGGCTTTAAAAACTGGTTCAGGCATTCCAAGAAAACAGATTGATATAATTGTTAATGGAATAAAGAAAGGTCTTGAGGCCGCGGGCATTCCCCACCTTGATCTTGCTCCGGGAAATGTATTTATCACCAAAGCCGGCGCTAAGGTTATGGATGCCGGAATATTTTACGCTCTTCGCCCTGGAATGACAAAAGATGATTTATCCCTGTTGCACAAAACCGAATATATGGCCCCTGAAGTTCTTAAAGAGAAAAGAAAAGCCGGGCACAAGGCGGATGTATACAGCCTGGGGCAAATACTTTCATTAATGCTGACCCTTGAAAAGCCGACAAAGGAAAAAAGAACTCTTAAAATCATCGGCGAAGACCCGGGCTACTTTTCACGGTTTCTGGAGAAGTGCCTTGCTCCTGAAGAAGAAAGGCTCTATTCCGTAGGCGCGGTCATCGACTCTTTCCATGGTCGTGAGGTGGTCCCCGAACCTGTAGAGGAAGTTGTTGAAAAAGAGATCACTGTTCCTGAAGAGGAGGAGGTTTACGAAGAGGCTGAAGAATTTGACCCGACCAGGGAGGTTGCCCAGGAGGATATCTTTGATTCTAACGTTTCCGATGTCCTTGTAGAGGATGTTGCTGTTTTTGATGGAGATAAGGAGGGCGATCATGCCCTTGATGTTGACCAAGAACCTGGGGATGGGGATCAACCTGACCCCATAGAGGAAATTCCCCAGGCGCCGGAGGAAGATTATTCCACCGCTGAAACTCTTGTGGCGCCTGAACCCGATGACAAGGTGTTGGAAATTGAGACGCCGGATGAAACATCTATTGAGGAAGAGGAGGCAGCTCCCAAAGAGACCGAGCCGGAATTACCCGGTTTTGACAAAGATGTGTTTGAAGATATTCCCATAGAGGCCGAACCGGAAACAGCTCCCATGGACCTGGAAGCTTCGGCTGAGGACTTTTTAGAAGATGATATCCCCGAGGAAATTCCTGACATTGAAATTGAAGAGGATATTTTCACGGATGCTGAAAAAGAGGATGAGGCGGCGGAATTGGAAGAAGCTGAACCTCTTGATGATATTTTCGCCGACGAGACCGCCCTTGAATCAACGGAAATCGAGGTTGAATCTGAAGAAGCGCCTTCTGATCTTGGAGATAGCTCTGCTGAAAGAGACTTTTTCGCTGAGCCTGAAGTAGAAGCTGAGCTGTTGGAAGAGCCCGAAGTTGAAGCCGAACCAATAGTCGAGGAAGAACCGGAAGCCGAGGAGGAACCGGCTGCCGAGGAGGAACCGGAAGCCGAGGAGGAACCGGCTGCCGAGGAGGAACCGGAAGCCGAAGAAGAACCGGCTGCCGAGGAGGAACCGGCTGCCGAGGAGGAACCGGAAGCCGAGGAGGAACCGGCTGCCGAGGAGGAACCGGAAGCCGAAGAAGAACCGGCTGCCGAGGAGGAGCCGGCTGCCGAAGTTGAGGAGAAAAAGGAGGAGCCTCCAGCATCGAAAAAACCTGTAAAGTCGAAAATAGGATTATATATCGGGCTGGCGTTTGTCGCGGTTGCTGTTTTTGTCGTAGGATTTTTTATCGCGAAAAACATTGGGCAGAAAGAAATATATCCAACTCCGGTTCCCACCGCCACACCCTCCCTGGAAACCCCGGCCCCAACGCCTGAACCTACACCTTTTGATACTGAAGCTGAATTGAAAGCCCTTCTGGCAAAGGCGGATAAATTCTATAAAGAGAAAAAATTCGCCACGCCAAAGGAAGAGAACTCCATCGATGTTTATCATGAGGTCTTGAAATTGAAACCTGGCCAGAGCCATGCGATTTCAAGGCTGGCCACCCTTGAAAAGAGATATGTCAAGGCGGGGGATAAGGCTTTTAAGGCTGATAAATTTAACAAGGCCATATGGAATTATGACCACGCTCTAAGAGCCAACCCGATAAGCAAGACCGCCAAGGCTGGAAAAAACAAGGCTTGGGAAAAGTTAAAAGAGAAAGTCACTCCCATGCCCACGCCGGAGCCCACTCCTGAGCCCGTGGCTCCGACTCCTGAATCCACTCCTGTGCCGACACCCGAGCCTATTGCCCCAACGCCGGCGCCCACGCCTAAGCCGACCCCCACTCCCGGACCGGAAAAAACTCCTCCATCAGGGGAGGGTCTTAGCAAGACCGCCATTAAAAACACGATAAAAGCTAATTGGGGCAAGGTTAAAGTTTGTATTGGCTGGGGCAAGCAGGGCGATCCTAACCTTTCAGGTAAAGTCATCATCAGGTTTGTTATACAACCTTCGGGAAAAGTCTCTTCCGCTACAGTGTTGTCCTCCACTCTGGGGCATCCTAAAACAGAAAACTGCCTGAGAAACAGAGTATTATCGATGAAATTTCCCGCCTTTGAAGGCGCGGCGAAAACAGTGAAATTCCCCTTTGTTGTATCAAAATAATGGAAGATGGGAAAAATGGGTCAGCTACGTAAAAATATCCTGTTTTACGTAGCGCCTCTTCTTGTTCTATTGTTTTTCGGGTGCCATCCAAAGGTTCCCTCTCCTGAAATGGAATTTCCTGAAATGCACATCGAGGTTGATCCTACCGGAGAAATCCCTTCAAGGTTCTGGGACGCCTATTCCCTTTTTAATAAAGCCAACCATCTTTTTGATGACGGCAGGTTTGAAAAAGCTAAAAATCTTTACCTCAAGGTCGCGAACAATTATCCAACCCTGGATTTCGCGCCTCTTTCATTGTTCAACATCGGTCTTTGCCACGAGGAATTAATAAATTATCCCGTGGCTCTCTCTTCCTATGATCGCCTTTTAAGAGAATATCCCAAAAGCTATGAGAAAATAAAACTCCGCTTCAGATACGCCTACTGCCACGAAAAACTGAAACAATGGGAAAAGGCTGTTATCTACCTTTTGCAAATAGTAAATGACCCAAAAGTCAATCCTGCCGAGCAAATTCAGGCCAAAGCTCGAATAGCCATGGCAACCTTTCATTCCGGTGACGAAATCCGGGCAAAAGCCATGCTTCGCGAGGCAATGGAAAAATACGAAGAGCTGAGAAACAGGCGGATAACAGTTGACAGCTATTTCTTCGCGAAAACATGTTTCACCCTGGGCGAGTTCTATTTTAACCGGTTTAGGGAAGTCCGGATCAAAGGGGAGGAAAAGGAGATGGAAGTTCTGCTTGAGAGCAAAGCAACCATGTTTACTCTTGCCAGGGCTCAATATATTAAGGCGATAAAAATACACGAACCGGAAATAGTTTTCTCGTCCCTTTTCAGAATAGGGCAAGGGTACGAGATATTCTATTTTTCACTTATAAGCGCGCCAACGCCTAAAGAACTGGAATCGGATCAGAAAGAGGAGTATCTTGATAAGCTGAAGGTAAGGATCGCGCCGGTTTTGCGAAAGTCAAAATCGGCCTACAGGCGCAACATTAAACTGGGAGCTGATTTAAGAATGGACAGTCTCTGGCTGGATAGATCAAAACGGAGACTTGAATATCTGCAAAAATGGGAGTCAAAAAACAGATGAGACAACTCAATATCATTTCATTTTTTATACTTTTTACACTGATCCTTACTGCCGGCTCAGCCCATACCCAGGCGGATATTTTCGTTGGAGAGAGGCTCGTCTATGAGTTTGGCTGGAAAGGCTTTACAGCGGCCCAAGCGGAAATCTCCATCGGTGAAATGACTTATAACGGCGTAGACTCATACAAATTGGAAATTATGCTCAAGTCTCTTGCCCGCTTGGATTGGATTTGGAAAGTCAGGGACCGCATGGTTTCCTGGGCCGCGAAAAAGGACCTTACCTGCCAGCGTTTTTTCTACGAGCAGCGAGAGGGAAAATTCTATCTTGACACAACAATCGAGCTTGATAAATCCGACAACATCCTAAGAAGCACCAGGATAAGATACAAGGATGGAAAAGAGAAGGAATACACGCCCAAGTGGGCTAACGCCGATCATCTTGACCCCGTGGCCGCCCTTCTGCATTTAAGAAAACAGAAAATGGAGGTTGGGGGAGCTTATTCCCTGAAAGTATTTGATGGAAAACGGCGCCATACCATTCAGTATAAGGTTGTTGGAAAGGAAACCATTGAAACCGATTTTGGACCAAAAGAGTGTTTCAAGATACATCCGAAAATCTTAAAAAGCGACAAAGCCAAAGCTGATTCAATTCAGGCTGAAAAGGTGGAGAAAGTTACTGTATGGGCTACCGCCTCCCCGGAACATACGGTTATGAGAATCGAGTCAAAAGCCTGGATAGGGTCGGTTTACGCCAAACTGGTCAAAAACAACAGGTAGTTTTTATCAATAAGGAATTTTTACGATAAGGGTTGAAAGGTATCGTATATCTCTGTCCGGGGAATTTCGAAAAGTTTTCAGTTGCCCGGCCATTTGGGTGAAAAAATCATTAAAAAAATCTTTTTCAAGCTCGGTTGTTTTGCCGATTTTATCTTCTACCCAAAGAAAAAACTTCTCAATATTTTCTTTTGGCAGGCTTGGCTTTCCTTCAATCTCCACCAGCTTCTTAGCAATATCAAGGCAATCTTCCACAGAAAGGTTTATGGGAAAAAACTCTCTATCGAGCATGTCATTGGCAAAGCTTGTACAGAAAAGCTGGGTGTACATCACCTCGGGTTTGTTTAGCTGATTTGTGCCGGTAAGGTTTTTTGTCGCCTGAAGCACTGGGGTGATTTCAAGAAAGTCGTGAAGAATCTCTATTACCCGGGAAATCCCGATTATTTTTTCCTTTGCCAAAGCGATCTGCTTCATGCTCGAGAAAACCCCTTTTTTTCCATTTTCGTCCATCCATATTGGATCTCTTTTAAGAAAACCACTGATCATGTCGTAAGGGGCGCCCTCAAGTAAAGTCTTGTCAACGCTCTTTTGGTCCAGGGCGATTTTACCAATCATGGATTTTACCGGTCTGACGGTTTTTATCACAAAGGATCGACCGATTTTATAAAGGTCAAGAAGTCGTTTCTGAAAAAGGACCAGGGCGCCTTTTTCCGGATTGTTCCCTGCCAGATGCTCAAGGGCGATGCTGAGATATCCGTCAACCATCCTTACGTGATGCCCAACTTCGGTATAATCGGCAAAAGATATCTTGTAAGCCATGCTCACCATATTCGCCAGAGAGATGACTTCAAGCTGAACCTCTTGGCTTCCTTTTTCAATCAAAGCCAGTGAACGACGGAAAAGGGACCCGGGATTCTGGGACAAAACAAGATAATTGGATTTTTCCGCCTCCGGAGTGATTTCTTTTTCTGTAACAACTTTGGACAAGGGCTTGAATTTATCAGGATTGACCAAAGTAAGGGCTTCAAGGGCAAAATAGTATTCTGGAAATCCCTTTTCCGACAACCTGCCCACTTTCTCCTGATAAGCGTTCTCCTCAAGAAAAGAGGCGGTTTCCCAGTAAATTCCCTCCAGAAGCCAATAGAACCGCTCCTGGTCCAGTCTGTAAATCCTCATGGCAATGTCAAACAGAAGGCGTTTCTGGTCTTCGGTGCCTGATATTTTTAGGGCGTATCTGTTGTCCGGAGTCATAAAAACGTCTTTTACGCCAAGGTAGGGATTTTCGTCAGGCTCCTCGATTTTTATGGTCTGGGCAAAACCTTTAAACAGCGCGACCTTCAGATAGTTATCCATGGCATTGAAAATATCCATAAACTTTTTGTCGTCAAGCTCCATCAAAATTGTTACCCAGTCCATCAGGTCATCTTTTGACAACCGGTCCTTGTCCCAGCAATCAAGATCAAAAAAGCCCTGAATAACTTCTCTATCAAGAATTTCAACAAGATCGATGGAATCAAAGCGCCCCACGGATTTTACAATTAAAAAAGCGTCCTCAAAGGGCAGGGCTTTTGCTACAGCCGGTGGATCGGGATGCTCGAAAATAAGATTGTAAGCTGTTTTGGGGTCCTGATTCGTGATGATTCTCACAGCCTTGTCAGGGTCGGCGTCAATAATTTTTTTTATCAGTTCTTTTTTCATAGCGACTTTATAATTGGGCAAAGGGCTTTAGTTCAAGTATTACTTTTTCTATTTTCTCAAAATTGTTGACCTGGTATTTTCTGGTTCTTCTTGACTTCTCATCAATGACGTCTTCCAGCTTGCTTATGCCCAGTACCGAAAAATGAAAGAGTCCTGATTCAAGTATGTTTTTATGTATTGACTCCGATCTTCTTATCTGGCCCACAGAGAGCATTCTTTTACCCATCTTCATGGAAGCTTTTATCCACTCCTTATCCGTCAATAGGGCGTCTTTATTTTTTTTCATGGTTCTGGCCAGAATATAGTAGCTCGATACAAAGTCCAGAATTGAGCCGGCGAATATTTTCGCCGCCTTTTTACCTTCCTTTGTCAAGGTGATGGTCTGTTCCTCCACCTTTCTTATAAAGCCGCGCCCGGTGAAAAACTCCATGGCTTTTCTAAAAGATTTTTTATTAAAGGCGCCGTCCTGGAATTGACTGCCGGAAAAAACTATCTCGCCGCCCATAAGTTCCTTAAGGGAGACATAGTTGGCCAACAGCGCCGGTTCGGAAACAGGTTCCCCGGCAGCCAGAAAGGATGATGACAGCATGGAAAGAAAAGCATAATGGTGGCAGATAGTGTTCTTGTATATGGTGAGAAACATCCTGTTGTCTTCGTCAAGGAAATAGAATTTATCTTCGTCGGGCTCATCCTTCTCTTCAGCCTCGGCGGTGAGAATTTTCTCCTTTTCAATCCACTTGAGAACTCTCTCTATCCACTGAGGTCCCACTCCTACTATTCTGACTCCCTTTGTTTTCAGATGCTGATAAATCATCTCTACGCCGTCTTTTATGTCTTTGAGGACAATGCCCTTCCTGCCTTTTGCTAAAAGCACAGCCGAAACAATGGAAAATGGAGTGGCGATGGTATGTTCATTAATGGCATGAGCGATTTGATAGGCCATATTATTGGCCAGGGGGAAAACCTTCTCCCTGGTGGCCGGCAATCTCCCTTTCTCCTTTTGTAAAAGATCCTGAAGGGTGAAGGGTTCGGCAATTTCCAGGTACATTCTGCCCAGTTTCTGTTTCACCATTTTCCTGTGGCGAATCATGGTGCCGATGTTCTCCCCTTTGTTCTTTTTGCCCTTTGCCTCATCAAGATAAAAACTTTTTTCAAAAATATGCTCATAGTTGATGGATACTGGAACAATACAGAGGTTTCTTTTGCCGGTGGCTTTTAGAGCCCTTAAAAGAATGGAAATAAAACCGAGTCTGGGCAAAACGATCTTTCCCGTACGGCTTCTTGTCCCTTCTATAAAAAATTCTATGGGGATATTTTCCTTTACAAGGTATTCCACATATTTTGAAAAGACTTTGGAATAGAGTCTCTTGCCTTTGAAGGTCCTTCTGATAAAGAAAGCGCCTCCGCCCCGAAAGATTGCTCCCAGGGGCCAGAAGCTCAGATTCACTCCGGCCACAATGTAGGGAATGGTCAGGTTGTTCCTGTAAAGGAGATAACTGAGTATCAGGTAGTCCAGGTGGCTCTTGTGGCATGGAATATAGACCACCGGCATCTCCCTGGCCATGGATCGGACTTTGTCAAGTTGATCGAGGTTGATTTCCATGTTGGCGTATAGTTTGCCAAAAACCCACTTCAAAATGCCAACCATGTACTTGACGGTTGTGGCGTTGTAATCAGCGGCGATTTCATTCAGCATTTTTCTCGCGTCACGGCGCAGATGTATATAGTCCTTCTTGTCCTTTTTTCCAAGGTCCTGGAGAAAATCGAAAACATCTTTTTCGTGAAGAATCTTCTCTATCACTTCACTTCGGCTTTTAAGTACGGGGCCAAGAACAACTCTTCTGGCGCGATTTAGGCGCTCAATGCAGGAAGTCCTGATGTTATAAGCGATCTCATGAAAAAGCATTGGTGTCTTTGGAACAAGAATAAGAGATTCCTCCACCTCCTGCTCCAAGGATAATGGGTCCGACACAATAATTGAGGTATGCTTCCGGTTTCGCAGGAACATGAGCAACTGTCTTATAGAGCCCGGCGTTACATTTGTACCCCACAATAAATCGGTCATCTTGGTGATTTCCCGATCAGGCTTTCTGCCATAAGCGAATTCGAGAGGCACAAGGTATACCGGCTTTCCAAGGCGTTGCTGAATGCGAATTATATCGGCAAAAGGGTCTGACTGACCAAACCGCCAGGGCAGGCCGCCAAAATAGCGCGCGGGCAAAAGAGTGGGCTCTCCTTTGGCGATGAGCTTCTCGACATATCCGCTTTCGTATGGATTGAGATATCCCTGCCTCTGGATAATGGCAAGCAGCCGGGCAAGAATCCGGCGCAAAGTCTGGGCTAGAGGCTGCCAGGAATATACCGGGATATAATGAGAGAAAACTGGCGCTGGAAGACCCTTTTTTCTAAAAAGATAGTTGATAAGAACATATTCAAGGCGACTTCTGTTGCGAATTACATAGATTATGGTTCCCCTTTTGGAAAAGGAGAGAATTCTCTTGGCGTCGGCGTCGGATATTAGAATATGTTTGAAAAGTATGGAGAAAACAATCCGCCAGAAGAGAGCGAACTTGCCGGTAAGAGAAGCGGAATAATGATGAAAGGTTCCCTTTAAAAAACCTTTGAACCACCGTGGCGTCCTTCTGTTTAGCTCCTTCTCTTTTTTTATTTTTTTTACCATGACCGGATACTAGTCCCCAATAGAAAAAAAGGCAAGAAGGGACCGTTAATTCCGGTCAATTCCATTCCGGAATAGAACGCATGTAGAGTATCGAACCGACTTCCTGGACTTTCCGGCGACTTACGCGCCTGGGGACGGTTCTTCATGAATAATGCGGGCTAGTTTTGGTTTGAAAACCCAAAGCAGGGCGGGAAGAAGGAAAAGGTCACCCACCAAAGCCGACACCATGGTTGCGGCGGAAAGCATTCCAAAGTTTTGAGTCGGGATAAAGGAGCTTGTAGCCAGAACCCCAAAACCAAGGAAAAGAAGGAGGCTTGTGAAAATTATTGGCCGCCCTGTACCTAAAAAAGTGTTTCTTAGCGCAGCGTCATAATTACCCGCTTTTTTAAACTCATCCCCGCATCTTGTAATAAAATGTATGGTGTCATCCACGGCAATTCCAAGACTGATGGGAAAAACCACCACAATGCTTGTCCGCAGTGTGATATCCAGGACTCCCAGGAGCCCCAGTGTCATAATGATGGGAATAAAGTTGGGAATCATGGCTAAAAGACCAAGTTTTATCGATCGAAACAAAATCGCCATAAGAATAGTAATTATGCCGGCGGCTATAAAAAGGCTTGTGACCATATCCTTTATCAGGCGGCTCATGGTTTTTCCCGCCATGATTGAGCCTCCGGTTACAATAACTTTCAGCCCTTTTGGGAGAACTTTTTCAGCATGGGAAAGAATGGCTTTTTCAAGATTCACAAACTCTTTGCTTCCGATATCCTCGCACCTTGTGGAAATGCGGGCCATGTCAAAGCGGCCTGTTACCAGGCGGTCCAGGTCATCACCGTCATAAATCAAAAGTTGCTGGGCAACAGCTTGCCTTGATGAAGGAATCCTGAAGTAATCGGCTTTGTCTTCATTTAGGGCCTGATTCATCTTCTTTATGATATCGGCCAAGGAGAGAGTGAAATCGACTCCCTTTTGGTCCCGAATGAATTCCTGGAGAGCTTTTAACCCTTTGAGATTTACCGGCTCCTTAAAAGCGTCCCTTTCATCGGCTGAAATGATTACTTCCATGGGGGTAATGCCGGCCAGGTTGTTTATCAGGAATTCGTGGGCCAGAAATTCAGGAGTATTGGGATTTAGCTCTTCCATGATTTTTGAGTCAACCCTTACTTTCGCGGCGAAAAAGAGGCTTGTTCCAACAAGGGCGAGACATAAAATTATTACAGGCCATGGATAGCGTTTAACAAACTTGTCGTTCCATGAAAGATAGCGTCCGATAAGGCGATTATTTGAAAAGAGCCTGTTTGAGCCCTTGATGGGTTTTGTCTTTAGACAAAGGGCGGGCAAAAGGGTAAGAGTCAACCAGAAAGCGAACATAAGACCAAAGGCCGAATAGAGCCCGAACTGCTTTACCAGCTCTACCTTGAGTACTAAAAGAGAGATAAATCCGACTCCGGTGGTGAAGCTTGTAAGGAATATGGGAACCATCATGTGCCTGGTGCTGTTAAGAACCGCGTTTTCTTTTGGAACGCCGTTACTGCTTTCCTCGATATATCGTGACAAATAATGAGTAACGTATGCCATGCCAAGAGTCATAATCAGAGACGGCATGACAGAGGTAATGATGTTGATGGAGCCACCTCCAGCCGCCAGGGCGGCCATGGTCCACATTACAGTCAGAATGATAATTACAAGGGAAAAACCATTTGCCTTTAGGGTTCTGAACAACCAAAAAGCCAGAATACTCACCACAAGCACGCAAAGAGGTATGAAGATGGCCTGGTCCCTCTTCATATAGTTCACATAGGCGTTTCTAAGGTGTGGAATGCCGCTTAAATGAAACTGGCCCGAATCCCTGTAGGGCGCGATAATCTCTTCCAGCCGGTCTATCATCTCGGCGCGCCCGTCGTTATTATTATATTTCTTTTTAATCTCCATAGAGAAGCTGACGGTGTTTCCGTCTTTTGAAAGCAGCGCGCCCTTTATTAGCGGTTCAGACAGAAGATCAGACTTGATCTTTGCCCAATCCGCGGCATCTGGATTATCAATATCAATAAGTAATCCGGTTTCAAAGCCATCTTTCGCGCCTCTTATGGTTTTGGCCGAGGTTAAAGAAAGAACCCTGCTAAAATATGGAAGCTCTTCGAGCTTTTCGGTAATTCCTTTTATCCGTTTATAACCGGTAGCTAAGAGGATGTCGGCGGCGCCGTGGGCGATAATCATCAGGTTGTCATCCTGGCCGAAAATCTTTACAAACTCTTCGTGAGTCTTTTTTACTTCGGAATCTGAAGAAAAAAGAGCCTCCAGGGAAAATTCATACCTGATTTGCCTGAGAAAAAACAGAGAGGCCAAGGTAACAAATATGGCGATGATTATGAAGGTCCACGGCTTTTGGACTATGAGCTCGGCAATCCTGTCAAGGGCGGTCTTCTCACTTTTTTTGGAATTCAGTATATTACCCCTTTTCCCATGAGGTCTCTTCTTCTATCCTCCCAGGTTTTTCTACGCTCCTCAAAAAAGGCTCTGCCGTAGACTATCTCTCCGTCGATATTTGCCTTAACATTGCATCCACCTTCCCATAGGGCTTCATTTATCTCCTGGTTTGTAAAATCGGGGATAATGGTAAGTGTTGTTTTCTCTTTTAGAAGTTTTATTTTCCAGCCCAAAGGCCAGCTTACTTTGGTTTTTTCACTCACCCAATTATCCAGGGTCTCTATTCTGAACCTTACGTTGTGTTTTGTTGTTCCATCAGGATATACAATTTCTCCCACCGGCGTAATGGACCTGCCTCCAAGGATAAAATTGAAAAGCATGATTTCGGTTTTATTAAAAAGGTGAATTGAGAACCATTGCCATTTCTCGAAATCCCTGGTGCTCCAGTTGCCCCACTGTCTGTCAATCCACCCCAGGCCGCTGACCCTAACAGGCTCCTCGCCACCAAGGCTAATGACGCCGGCTACTGTAGTGTTTGTAAGAGAGAAGTAAAAGCTTTGGCCTTCCTTTCCCATTTTGATTTTGCCTTTTCCGCCAACCTGAAGAGGGGGTTTGTTCGCGCAGATATTCAGGTTTGCCTCGGCCATGGGGTATTTGGATGTAAGGTTGAAGCAGAAATAATTCGGGTCGGGTTGGGACAGGGTCAGATTGGCGCCTTTATAAGCTCTGTTCTCCTTGTCAATCTCAAGACGCTCCATATTATATATCGGTACTGCCCAACCTTCATCCACGTTGGTCATAATGCCATACACCGACGCCGGTTTTAATAGAGTAAGCATAAGGGTGTAACGATTACGGGAGTCATCAATAAGGTGAGTATTAACATACCACCACTCAGACCGGCTATCAGGGTGAAGGAGGGTTATGTCGAAAGCCTCCCCGGCCATAGCGCTGACTTGGGGAAACCTGAGCTTTTCCATTTTCAGATCGAGTTTCGCAAAGGGGTGATCTTCTGTAATCTGGTTCTTATAAACCTTTTCCATATAAGTTTTGGCGCCAAGAGCCGCTGAAACAACCACTATTATAAATATTACTATAGAAGCCGCTAAAGCCCCTGGATTGACCTTTTTCCCTGACTTCTTGTCAGTCCCAATATTTGTCGAGGACTTAGTCACTATTTGTTTCCTTTTGCCCCTTGCCTGTTAAATCCTTTAGCCATCAAAAATAACAGAGGGCATAATACTCAAAGAGGGTGATTATGGCAATATGACCTTTTTTTCATCTCATATGGATGATGGGCGTAAAAAGTAAAGAGACAAGGCGCCATTGGGGAGACGTTGAATCATATCAATCCACATCCATCCCTAAATTTTTCATGTTGTAAATCACAGTTGGGTTTTCAGGGTCGATCCGGCCGGCGTGACGATAAGCCCACCGGGCCTTTTTCTCATTGCCCAACTGGAGGTAAGCGGTTCCCAGGTTACACCAGTTTTCCGCGCTGGATCGAAGAGCCAAGGCTTTTTTCAGATGCTTTATGGCCATAGCCGGCTCTTTTTTCATAAGGTTGATTCTCGCGGCAAGACCATGGCATGGGCCATCAGAAGGGTGTCGCGCCAAACATCGGGCGACCTTTATTTTTGCCTCTGAAATGTCCCCTTTCATCAACGCCAGTTTCGCCTCTGACCATACCTTAAGGGCCATATTCGGCGGCAATTTGGAGATATCCTTTTCCAAGGTTTCCAGGGCGCTTTGAGAAGGAGAGACGTCGGCGCCCATATTGGGAAGCCAGGGACGATACAAGGTGATTCCAAATTTTTGGATGAGGGATTGGTTCTGTGGCACGTTGGCCGCCAGGATAATGGCGGTTGCGTCCAAAAAGATAATGGTCCAGTTTTCTTCATCATCAATGATCTGCTTTTCAA
>CAYSHR010000040.1:0-13308 GCA_964430795.1 uncultured bacterium | reverse complement strand
AGGATAATGGGCTTTAAGATAAGCTGTCTGGTATGACAAAAGACCATAAGCCGCGGAATGAGATTTGTTAAAGCCGTATGCCGCGAAATTGAAAATCAGGTCCCATATGTTGTTGGCCTTTCCCGTTGGAATCTTTCTCTCTTTGGCGCCTTGGAGAAACTTGGTTTTCTGCCTGGCCATTTCATCAAAATTCTTCTTGCTCATGGCTCTTCGAAGCAGGTCCGCGTCGCCAAGAGAAAAGCCGCCAACACTATTGGCCACCTGCATCACCTGTTCCTGGTAAACAATCATTCCGTAGGTTTCGGCCAGGTGCTCCTCCAATTGAGGTATTTCGTAAGTAACCTTTTCCCGGCCATGTTTCCTGTTGATGAAATTATCGATCATCCCTGAACCGATGGGACCTGGGCGATAGAGAGCGAGAAGGGCGACAAGATCGTCTATTTTTGTCGGTCGAAGTTTCGCTAAAAGCTCTTTCATGCCCGAAGATTCCAATTGGAAGACCCCTGTGGTTTTGGCTGAGGCGAGAAGCTCGAAGGTTTTCTTGTCTTCCAGGTCAATGGCGCCCATATCTATCTCTTTATTATGGCTTTCCTTGATAAGATTCAATGTGTGATCAATAATAGTAAGGGTTTTCAAGCCAAGAAAATCGAATTTTATCAACCCCATTCCCTCTACATCTTTTTTATCCCACTCTGTAATAACGGCGCCGTCAGGGTCTTTAGTTAACGGGAGATATTCTATAAGCGGCTTGTCGCCAATAACAAGGCCGGCGGGGTGTTTTGAGATATGTCTGCTTCCGCCCTCCAGGACTTTGGCGTGTTTTATAAGTTTTTGGACCCAGGCTTCCTCCTCAACCGTGCGAGCAAGATCGCTGTTTTTTTCAATAGCGCTCTTTAGGGTGATGCCAAGCTCCTCGGGGATCATTTTTGCTAATCTGTCAACTTCGCCATAGGAGTATCCCATGGCCCTGCCAACATCCCGCACCGCGGCCCTGGCTTTCATGGTTCCATAAGTGGCGATCTGTGAAACCTTTTCCTGTCCATATTTTTGGGATGTATATTCAATAACCCGGTCTCTGCAAAGAGCGCAAAAATCAATATCAATATCAGGATTATCAATTCTTTCAGGATTTAGAAATCGCTCAAACAAAAGTCCATATCTGATTGGATCGAGGTCGGTAATTCTGATCACATAACTTACAAGGGAGCCGGCTGCGCTGCCTCTGCCGGGGCCAACAGGAATTCCATTTTCCCTGGCCCAGTTAATAAAGTCCTGAACAATAAGAAAATAGCTCGAAAAACCTTTCCCTTTTATCAGAGAAATTTCTTCGTCGAGCCTTTCAAGATAATTTTTCCTCAGTTCCTTCGGAGGTTTTTCAGATTGACTGTTCTTTAATATAGTAGGCCACATTTTTGTAAACTGCTCATTTGCCAGTTTTTCAAAACTGCTGTCCGGCGTCTCAGTTTCAGGCAGATCATATTTTGGATAGATAAAATCCCCGAACTTAAAATCAAAATTACATCGCTCAGCCACTTCAAGAGTATTGCTTAACGCTTCGGGGTTATCCGGAAACTGAGCCGCCATCTCATCGGGAGTTTTTACAAAAAACTCATTGGTGGAAAAGCGCATTCTATTGGTGTCCTCAAGGGTTTTCCCTGTTTGGATGCATAAAAGAATCTCGTGGCTTTTCGCGTGGTCCCTCAAAAGATAATGGCTGTCATTTGTAGCTACGATGGGCAGATTTAAATCACCCGCGATATCCAAAAGGCCGGCATTGGCTTTTCCCTGTTCCGGTATGCCGTTCTGTTGAATCTCGATATAATATCTCTCCTTGAAAATATTTCGGTAAAAATCAACAGCCTCAAGAGCCTGCTTCATCTTGTCGTTTACAATGGCTTTGGCAACCTCGCCCTGGAGACATGCTGACAAACAGATCAAGCCCTCGTTAAATTCCTCCAGCAATTCCTTGTCAACGCGAGGGCGTCTGTAAAAACCTTCCAGATGAGCTTTTGTGACAAGTTGAACCAGGTTTTTATAACCGGTTTCATTTTCAGACAGAAGAACCAGGTGGTTCGCGGAGGCCTGTTCTTTGGAAGTATTCCTTCTGTCCCCAGGCGCCACATATACTTCACACCCGATAATCGGCTTGACGCCTTTTTCTTTGGCCGCCTTGTAAAACTTGACAACACCATACATATTGCCGTGGTCAGTAATAGCCACGGCGGGCATGTTCTGTTTTTCACAATGCCCCATAAGATCCGCAGGCTTTATCATTCCGTCCAGAAGGCTGAATTCAGTATGCAAGTGAAGATGAACAAATTCTGCCATGTTTACTTTATTATCCCGCTTTTTGTCTCTATCATATCCAAGATTATTGGCTCCAGTGGCTCGCTGTAGGGAAAATCATACAGTGCCCCTACGATTTTCTTTCCTTCCAACCTTTATTCTTCTTACTGTCGTGCTCAAGATTATTGACTCCGGTGGCACACCGGTTATTCCCATTCAATTGTCCCCGGCGGCTTGGAGGATATATCATAAACCACACGATTCACGCCTGTAACTTCATTAATTATACGATTGCTGATTCTGCCCAGAAGGTCATAGGGCAGATGGGCCCAGTCAGCAGTCATGCCATCAACAGAGTGAACCGCCCTTAAAGCAATCACATTCTCATAGGTCCTCTCATCCCCCATAACTCCAACTGTTCTAATGGGCAAAAGAACTCCGAAAGACTGCCACAACTCATTATATAAACCGGCTTTTTTTATCTCTCTGACAATAATGTCATCAGCTTCCTGGAGAACTTTTACCCCCGCGGCGGTAACCTCGCCGAGAATTCTCACCGCCAGTCCCGGTCCTGGGAAAGGTTGGCGCTTGATTACCATATCGGGCATATCAAGTTCTCTGCCAAGTTCTCTTACCTCATCTTTGAATAGTTCCCGTAATGGTTCTATAAGCTCGAGGTTCATTCTATCGGGAAGGCCGCCAACATTATGATGGCTCTTTATTGTGGCTGAAGGGCCCTTAAAGCTCACCGATTCGATAACATCAGGGTATAATGTTCCCTGGGCCAGGTACTTGACCTTGGGAATTTTCTTTGCCTGTTGTTCAAAAACCGCGATGAATTCATTACCGATGATTTTTCTTTTTTCTTCGGGGTCAGTCTTTCCTTGAAGCTTGTCCAGAAATTGCTTTGATGCGTCAACATATATCAGGTTTATCCCAAGCTTCTTTGCAAAAACATCCTGGACTCTTGGCGCCTCATTCTTTCGCAGTACGCCGTTATTAACAAAGATACAGGTAAGCTGGTCCCCAATTGCCTTGTGAAGAAGAACAGCCACTACAGAGGAATCAACTCCGCCCGAAAGCGCGCATATAACATTATCCGAGCCAACCCTTTCTCTTACCTGGGACAGGGTAACGTCTATGAAGTTGCTCATAGTCCACTCAGGATTGCATCCGCAGATATCCAGAGCGAAATTTCGAAGTATCTCTCTGCCCCTTTGGGTGTGGACCACTTCGGGATGAAACTGGACGCAATAGAGTTTTCTCTCTTTATCAGCCATGGCCGCCACAGGGGAGTTGCCGCTTTTGCCGATGACGGAAAAGCCCCTGGGCATGTTTTTTATCCTGTCTCCATGACTCATCCATACAACGGTCTTTTCTTCTTTGGCAAAACCGTTAAACAGGTCTGAGTCGTCAACAATCTCAAGGTCAGCCCTGCCATACTCCCTCTGCCCTTGATGATGCTCAACCCGGCCGCCAAGGAGATGGGTCATCAACTGCATTCCATAACAGATGCCCAGTATCGGCACGGGCATATCAAAAACCTCGGGAGGAAGCAAAGGAGAGTCTTTATCAAGGACACTGTAAGGACTGCCGGAAAGAATTATGCCTTTGGGATTCCATTTAAGAATTTTCTCAATTGGCCATGTACATGGTTGCAATTCACAGTAGACATTCATCTCCCTTATCCGCCTCGCGATCAATTGGGAGACTTGAGAACCAAAATCTAAAATTAGTATCTTTTCGTTGATCTGTTTTTTCATATTCCTATTTAGGTCGATAATTGGGGGCTTCTTTGGTAATGGATACATCATGAACATGACTTTCGGCAAGGCCGGCGGATGTAATTCGGATAAAACCGGTTTTTGTACGAAGATCATCAATGGTGGCGGACCCTGTATATCCCATACCGCTGCGTAATCCGCCTATTATCTGGTAAACAATGGTATGCAGGGGACCCTTGTAGGGCACACGCCCTTCAATTCCCTCAGGTACAAGTTTATTTACCTCATCGCTTTTCTGAAAGTATCTGTCCGCACTGCCCTGTTTCATTGCGCCGATGGATCCCATGCCCCGGTAGACTTTCCAGGAACGCCCTTGATAGAGAATAACTTCTCCCGGTGATTCCTCAGTTCCGGCAAACAGGGAGCCGATCATTATTGAATGAGCGCCGGCGGCAATTGCTTTTACCACATCGCCGGAGAACTTTATTCCACCATCGGCAATTATCGGAACATTATATTCTTTGGCCGCCTTTGAACAATTTTGAATGGCGGTAATCTGGGGTACGCCTACTCCGGCGACAATCCTTGTGGTGCATATTGAGCCGGGTCCAATGCCTACCTTTACACCATCGGCGCCTGCTTTTATCAGGTCCACCGTACCTTCGACAGTTCCCACATTTCCGCCGATTACTTCAGCGTCCGAGAAGTTCTCTTTTATCCATGTCACCATTTTAATGACATTTGTCGAATGTCCGTGAGCGGTGTCAACGACGATTACATCAGCGCCTTTTTCAAGTAGAAGCTTTACTCTCTCTTTGCCTTCATCGTTAGGGCCAACAGCGGCGCCCACTCTATATCGCCCTCTTTCATCCTTGCAGCTTTGAGGGTAAAGTTCGGCTTTTTCAATGTCCTTTATTGTGATAAGCCCTTTAATTCGATAGTCTGCGTCTACCAAAGGAAGTTTCTCGATTATGTTTTTATGGAGAATCTTCTTGGCTTCTTCCAGGGAAATCTCCGACTCGACAGTGATAAGATTTTTCTTTGTCATAACATCTGAGATACGAAGATTATTTTTGCTTATAAATCTGAGATCCCTATTGGTGAGAATTCCCACCAGTTTACCCTTATCATCCTCAATGGGTACTCCTGAGATATTCTTCCTCTTCATCACCGCGATGGCATCAGCGACTTTGCTATTTGGATTCATGGTGATCGGATCAACAATCATACCGGAAACAGCTTTTTTCACCTTCTCAACTTCTTGCGCCTGATTTCGGGAAGATTGGTTTTTATGGATAATGCCTAATCCGCCTTCCTGGGCGATGGCGATGGCGGTGGCCGCTCCTGTAACCGTGTCCATGGCCGCCGAAACTAGAGGAATCTTCAATGAGATATTTTTGGTTAGTCTCGCACTGACGTCAACTTCACTTGGCAGAATGTCCGACCTTGCCGGAAGAAGAAGTACATCTTCAAAGGTTAGCGCTTCATCCATTTTCAGCCCTTTTATTCATGTCTTATCAATTATATTTTTTAATGCCGCTGTCATCCTCGAAATGTTGAATGTCACCGTATTCTCTTGTTACTTTCTTTTCAAAAGTAACGAATTTATCCCCAAACCCCATGGATCTGTCAAAAGAGAAATCTGTTACAATCATTCCGCCGGTCCTGCTTACGCTCAATTTGAAAGAGGACATATCTATGCCGATAGACCTGGCATGTTCAAAAATCGTGTTTCGAATTTCGTCATCAGGTTTTTCTGTAGCTTTAATGGATTCACCTTCAGCAAAATGACCAAGGGAAAAACTCATATACGCCCCAATTCCCCAGACCCAGACAGCATATATGATCACTATCAAGATCAAGATAAGGATTACATTTACATAGTTAAATCCGCCTTTATTGCCAAGAAAATATTCCCCTATACGACTCATTTAAAATACCTCCTCTAAAAGACTATATTTAAAGAGTTTTTAGTTTAAAAATCTAATTATCGCTACTTGCGAAAAGCGTAGGTCATAGTAGCAGTCCACCTTCTCCCGGTCAACGCAATTTTCTCCCATTTAAAGGGAAATCTTTTTCCAAAAGCCCTTCCAAAAGCCCCCCTTCAGTCACCAAAATTTTCTTAAACCGGAAAATATCCATCATTTGCAGGCAGATGATAATTCCGGCTGGAAGAACATCCTCCCGCCCTTTTTCAAGAGAGGGAAATTCTTTAAGTCTATCTTCCGGAGTTGATTTAACAATTTTCTCAAATAGTCTTTTAAGATTTTCAAGAGTAAGAATATGCCCTTCCACTTTTTCCGAAACATATCTTTCAAGACCGAGGTCCATAGCAGCCAAAGAGGTAGCGGTTCCAGCCGTGGCCACAAGATATTTTGATGGAAAATTGTTGCCGATTATGCCGGAGGCTCTTTTAACAATCAGGTTTTTAACAGCTTTATCTACTTTTCTTACATCGGAATCTGTTGGCAAAGGGGCAGACATAAGTTCTTCTGTCAGCCGTACCGCCCCAAGTTCCATGCTCACTGTTTTTTTGGCTCGCCCTTTATCTACATAGATGACTTCAGTGGAAAAACCACCAATATCAAAAAGTAGAAATGGCGCGTCAATAAATCTCAAAAGCATGGCGGCGCCCTTAGCTGTCAGGCGAGCTTCTTCATTGCCGGAAATAACTTCAGGAGAAACCTTTGAATAGCTCTTGACTCTCTTTAAAAAACTGTCGGCGTTTTTTGCTTTCCGTGTAACTCCCGTACAGACCGCGGATACTGGCAATGCGTCATTCTCTTTCGCACAATTTGCGAATTCTGCAATGATTTCAATCGTTTTACTAATCCTGTCTTCTTGCAGGTTTCCATCAAAACCTCCTGAAAGCCGGGTAACTCTATGGAGCATTAAAAGCCGTTTCCAGCCTTTAACCGTTTTTTGGGCGATAAGCAGCCTGACTGTATTTGAGCCGATATCAATTGTAGATAATTTCATTGATGGGTTTTACCATAAACAAGGCTAAATTCCCAATAAAAAAGCCTTGACACCCTTATTTAGTCGCCATATATTGTGCTTGATATTTACTAAACATACAATATCATGTGTTTTTAAATAGTTAACAGCCATCCAAAGGCAATAAACGACAACTTTTGGGGGAAACAATGCGTAAATGTATAATTTTGACCCTTTCGTTAATCCTGCTATTTTCCATATCAGCCCAAATATCTTATGGGGAAGAAGGCGCCGCGTATGGGTCATTACCACCGGCAAAAAATCTCACCAACCGAATCAGCATCGGATATAACAAGCAACTGAACTTCGGAATCATTGGCGGAGAAAATGCCGCAATCGCCAATACTTTCTTTAACGCCGACTGCGTATCCACCAAATACTGGGCAACAGACCGCATAGGCATGGAATTTATGGTGGGGTATTTTACAGCCAAATACGATGAAGTGGGCGGCTGGGTTCTGGATCTGGGCGGTAAATTCCTCTACAACCTCATAATCGAAGATAACATGGCGTTTTATACCGGCGCGGGTTTGGGAATTATGCCGGCCCATATTGACTATGGAGAGAAAGAGGAAAATGAAACCGGTTTTCAAGTCGGCGCTTTTGTGGGCTGGGAATTTTTCTTTAGCGAGCTGCCCAACCTTGGTTTTGATGTTGAAATTGGTTTAAGGTATATTGATATTGATGAATATGCTCAACTTTCCACTTTTGGCGGCGCTTTTTCCATGTTCGGCATAAGATACTATTTTTAGAAGAATCCGGCAGGCGAAAACCTTACCCTACTTTTCTGATAGAATCGTATCCCGGATTTTTCCAAAGAGCCTTTTCGATTTGCCTGACACAGAAGAATCGGTCTGAATATCACCTCTTTTAATCGCCCTGTCGAAATAGAACTTTTGCCATTTTTCATTAGCGTTGGCCACAATTTTCTCAAGCTGTCTTGGATCAAAGTTATCGGTTTTAATAACAGCGCTGCGAAAGCCGTCGTACTTTTCAAAATCATCGGTAATAAGCTTACCCCGCTCTTTTAACATTTTGTGATATTTACTTCCCGGAAATGGAGTGGCAATGGTGAATTGAACCGATTCGGGCTTTGCCCACAGAGCCATTTCAATTGTATCATTTGCCGTTTTTTTAGTTTCAGAGGGCAAGCCGAACATAAAGGTAAGGTGCATTTTTATATCAAGCTCGTGGGTGATTTTTATAGTCTGTTTTACTTTCTCGATATTAAGACCTTTATGGCATTCATTGAGCAATTCCTGGGAAGAGGTTTCAACTCCATACTTCAAAGCGAAAAGTCCCGCGTCCTTAAAAGCCTCAAGGGTCTCCCTATCCATATTATCGGCCCGGGCCATTATGGCCCAGGGCACATCGATTCCTCGGCCTTTAACTTCAGAGGCGAAGGATAGCATTCTTTTTTTGCCGATATTAAAAGTGTCATCATCAAAATATACCGACTTGAAGCCGCCTTCATTCACCAACCATTCCATCTCATCAACAACATCAACCACAGACCTTGTGCGATATTTTCTCGTGCCGTACATTATTTGCGGCCATGCACAGAAGATACAACCATAAGGGCAGCCCCGGCTTGCCCACATCTGAACCGACGGCCTGGGTATGCTGCCGGGTTCATCATGATAATTATTCATGGGTAGAAAATGCCTCGCGGGCCAGGGCAGCCGGTCCAGTTCTTCAATCAAAGGGCGTCGATCCTCCACTACAATGTCACCAGCGGTCCTGTGAATAACGCCTAAACAGCCCGTCAGTTCCTCTTCTTCGCTAAGCCTCCGGCAAACCTCAAGGAGAGAATACTCATACTCCCCGACAAGAACGCCGTCAAGCCAGGTATGCTCTTCCAGGAAATTCGACTCATACATGTAATTGTGAAGTCCGGAAAAAAATATTTTCACATGGTCGCCAAGCTCCCCTCGAAGCCTCTTGCCGATAGTCAAATCGTTTTCAATGGAGATTGTCGAGACTTCAAGAAGGATAAGGTGAGGCACGAATTCCTTTGCTCGTTTAACAAATTCATCCTTCGGAATCCCTTCGGCGATGCCATCGCACAGCTCGACCTCAAAACCCGATTTCTCCAAAACAGCGGCGCTGTAAGCCAGAAAAAAGGGGAAAGGCATATACTCGAGATGCTCCTGTTCAAAATGAGGCCAGCGACTTCCGGCTCTTACACCATAATACCCCTCTTTTGACCAGGGCCCGTTACCCAGAAACACTCTGTAATCCGATTTTTTCATAAGAAGCATTCTGCCATAAATAATTAGCTGTTGGGGGAAAAATTAAGAGGATAACTTTCATAGGAATTTATCAAACATCACGGCAACAACGTAATCCAAGAAACGAGGAAGTTTCGTCAGGCAAGGCGAACTCTCTCATTGCGCAGCGGGTTCCTTTTTCAGCCAGGGCCCAGGAGCCTCCTTTTACAACATAGGCATTTGTGCCGGCGGCAATTTTTGAGGCGGTCCATTCCTTAACATTGCCCGACAGATCATAAACGCCAAAACCGGATTTGCAACTTTTCATTTTGCCGGCGACAGCTATTTTTCTGCCAAGCCCTTTCTCATCAGCGGTATTACAGATCGATGGATTAAAGGCGTCCCCATAAGGGTACCTGAAGTTATTCGATCCTTTGCATGCTCTTTCCCATTCCTTCTCCAGGCAGAGTCGCTTTCCCGCTTTTTCGCAAAGAGCCTCCGCCTCTTTCCAATTTATCGACTTTTCCGGAGTCCGTCCCGGAATATTCGGAAATTCGTGCTTGTCAACACAAAAGGCGGCAACAAAAATCGATTCATAATTGAATTCTCCAGGACTTTTATTCTTGTCGTTGGAGTTGCTGCCCATTCTTAGGGTTCCACCTTGTACAAAAGCCATCCCATCCGGGCATTGACCAGTTATAACTCCTCTTTGCTCAGATTGAATTTTGTCAAGCAGAGAATGAAGCCTGTCGCTCTCTTTATCAACTTTGAGGCCGGCATTGACAGCGACAGTCGCCTTCTCCCAGTTATTGATTTCCAGAAGAGCATTGGCTTTTTCAATAAAAACTTTAACGATATATTTTCTGGCCCCTTTGGCGTAACGATTTTCAGGATCGATTTTTTCAATCTCTCCGATTACTCCAAAGAGGCAATTTTCAGCGGGAGCGATAAGCTTTTCTGATTTTTTTAACACCTCGCCTTTTTCAACAAGTAAAGTGATTTTCTTCTCATCCGCCGAAGGCATACCTCCGGCTTCGCCCTTTACTTTTTCCAGTTTCGCTGAAACATCCTTCTCAATAACTTTATCAACGGCGCCGGTATCCGGGCTGGGTTCTTCAGGTAAAGGAGTCTCACTTTTCACTGGCGTAGGAGCGGGAGGAACCGGCTTTTTCCCAGTATCCATCAGGTATAGCTTGATAATGATTGCCGCGACAATAGCAAGAACGATAATAGCGCCAAATATCCATTGCCAGGCGTCGCCTTTCGATTTTGCTCTGGGAGGCGAGCCATTTGACTTGGACAAGTCACCCTTATCGGAGCTGCCCTTTTCAGATTCATTCCCTGATTTTACACCAGGATCCCGCCCTTCCTCAGGCCATTGATCTTTCAGGGTTTCAATCTTTTTTTGATCATCCCCGGAAGGGCTTTCTTCGTGGGATTTTAATATCTCCACTGCCTGATCGAGATCCCCGGCCTTCACTCCTTCAAAAACATCAAGCTCCTCAACTTTGTCAGCAAGATCGACATCATCTTCGGTTATGGAAAATATATCCTCGGTTTCAATGGAGTCCGTTTTTTTTCTTTTTGATTCCTGAATATATTCAGGCAAATCAGGCAAAGCGTCCTTCAGAGCCTGCCTCATCACTCCAAATTCCTGATACCTCTTGTCGGGTTGAGGGTTTAACGCCTTTTCGATTACATCTGAAAGTTCAGGATTTATATGGTCAATTATTTTGGCTATGGATATTTCATTCTTCTTTGGAATTTTTCCTGAAATTGCTTCAAAGAGCATCATTCCAAGAGCATAAATATCCGCTGCTCTTTTGACATTACCACCCTGAGAGATAAACTCCGGCGCAAGATAATAATAATCGCGCCCTCTTGAGAGTTGAATGGAGGCGAACTTGGAAAAGGAGACTATTTTACCGGCGCCAAAGCCGGTAATGACCACGTCTGAATTTTCTGTAAGCATTCCATTTTCGAGATTGCTTATATGAACGTTGCTTGGTTTGAGCATTCCATGAACCGACAACGGTGGAAAAGCTGAAAGGATTACCAGAAGATGATCAACAACCTGGCAGGCGGTCATCATATCAACACCCTGGTCAGGTCCGGCGTTATTTATCATGGTTCGAAAATTGACACCTTCGAAATAGTCGGAGAGAATAAATCTTTTCCCGTCGAATTCGAATAACGTCAATGGTCTAAGAACCCCGGGTAAAGCCGGCACGTTCTCGAAAAGAAGCGTCTCAAGTTTTTCCATCTTTATATAGCTGGGAACCGCCTTGGGCTTGAGAACCTTGCAGCACAAATAGGCGCCTTGCCTGTCCTCTACTTTGTATACTTCTCCCACGCCGCCGGCACCGATAAATTCAACAACCGTAAATCTATCAGCGATTTTGTCTCCATTGACAAGCAACGTTTTTTCCTTGGGCATAAAATCCTCCAAATCCAGAGCATCCGAAATAGTACTCCATTACCTATCCCGACCTATGGAACAAATGTGAGATTACAATAACCCGTAACATGCTCACAAAGGTCTTGGCAAGGTCTTTAAAAAGCATTTAGTAGAAAAAACGGCCCGGATTTTTTCTCCGAGCCCCTTTTTCTTTCAAAGCCCATCCTTATTAAGGATTGGAATAAAAAGTAACCTATGCTGAGGTAAAGTACTTTATGTCTGTAATGCTTCCTTTGCGATCCTTTTTCGGCGACATCACCGCCTTCACCTCTCCCTCAATGCAAAGACAATCGGGGTCACTGGGATTTAACCTGTGAATAATAACCGTATCAGTACCGTGGATCCGGATAAGGCCAAAATATTCCGGCGTGTCCAAAGGATTGCCTTTAAAGTCTTCAAAGGATACCGTATAGGAAAGAAGTGTTCCCTTTTGTCCGGCGTTGAATGTCGATTCGCACCGTGTAAAGCATCTCTCGCAAAAGATTCTTGATGGCATATAAGTAAATCCACATTCAGGGCAGGTCGAGGCCAAAAAAGCCCCTTTATTCTTCAATGCCCTAAAGAATTCCTCACCCGCGACGCCCATTGTGTACTTGTAATCTAACGGGATGGCGCCTGTAAAGGAGGTTATCTCCGTATTCTTCTGAAGCTTTCTCGTAATTGCCATGACTTCCTCCTATTTTTTCTTCCTGGATTTTTTCTTTTTACGAACCGGTTTAAAATAGAGAATATCGGTGATTGATCCTTCTCGCTCCTTCCCAGGCTTCCAGACCGCTTTGACCTTCATACCGATTTCAATATCATAAGGTTCTATTTCGCCGATAATATGAAGAATGCCGTGGCCGGGATTGGCGCCGTCAATCTCAATTACCGCGGGAGTATGAGGGCGGTCGCCCTTTTTTAACCTCCCTGCTTTCCAATCCACATGAGAAACCGAATATGTGTTTATAATTCCAGTATCCTCAAGACGCACTCTCTCATTGATAGGCTTGAAACAGTGTTCGCAAAAAGCCCTCGGCGGGATAGTTGTAATATCGCAATGCTCGCAGCGGCATCCGTAAAGCTTGCCCTCTTTAAGCATTTTAAGATAAAAACCAATTTCAACGCCGTCATCCCAACGATAATTTAAATCCGGATTCCATTTTTCAGATAGAACTTTACCGGCTTTAAAATCCTTCTCGCTAAGGGGTGTTCCCTGAAGCATCTCTTTTTTAAGTTCCATTGCGTCCTCCTTATCTACCCATGACAACGACGGTTCCGACCTGCATGAGGTCTCCCCAGGCCTGGGCAACGCCACGTCTGGGTAACCCCGGCACTTGCCGTTCGCCGGCCTCCCCCCGCATCTGGAGGAAGAGTTCGATTATTTTCATCACCCCCGTTGCCGCGATTGGATTTCCTACTCCCAAGGCGCCGCCTGAAGGGCAGCAAGGAAGTCTTCCATCTTTCTGAGTAACTCCGTCGGCCAATAATTGAGGCGCCTCGCCCTTGCCGCAAAGCAGAAGACCTTCCATATGATGAAGCTCTTTATAACTGAAAGGATCATAAGGCTCGGCAATGTCGATCTGCTTATGAGGTTCGGTTATGCCGGCCATCTCGTATGCCTTGTCAGCCGCAAGCTTGGCCGAGGCGGACC
>CAYSHR010000039.1:0-13350 GCA_964430795.1 uncultured bacterium | reverse complement strand
GTAACTGACCGAATAGGCGTTCCGGAGAAAAAAATCTTGAGCTAAATGTGCTTCCTTATTACCATAGTACAATATATTGTGTTTTTACTCATGAACTACAGGTCCAAGGCCGGTTTTTCATTATGGAAAAGGATTTACGAAATAGAATCATTATTGGGCTTAGCATAGTACTGGTCCTTATTTTCTCTTTATATGTTCTCTTTGGCGCCAACGGGATCCTTCAAGTTCAAAAATTGAAGAAGCAGAAGGTGGATATGGACCGAAAAGTGCAAAGTCTGAGCCTGGAAAACGAAAACCTGAAGGAGGAGATAAACCGTCTGGAATCTGATAAAAAATATCTTGAAAAAGTTGTAAGAGAGAGACTCAGGCTTGTTAAACCCGACGAAACCATTATCCGTTTTCAAGCACCCCCGGAAAATAAGAGTGGCGACAAATGACCTCACTTTTTTCGCTTGCGGGAAAATTTCTAAAGAGACGCTATAGCCTGCTCCTTTCCATGACTGGTTTTCTATTGTGGATGGCCGGTTTTTTTCAGCCTGAAAAGTTTTTTTTGACGCCAAATATCTATGTAAACCTCATAGTTATTATCCTGGCAATTCTTCTTCTTGGATCAAAGCTATTTATCTATCTACGCATAGAAGACCATGAAAAAGATTGGGATATGCAAAACGCCCTTCTTATCCTGCTTCTTATCCAGGTTGTTGTTCAGTTCTCAGGCGACTTCGGATCCTATTTGTATCCGCTGAATTATCTGCTTCTGGCATTTATTGTAGCTTATTACAGCGTTTGGATCGGATTAATACTGGCGACGTTGCTTCTTATTATTAATCTTGGCAATCATTATATTCTTCATGGCGTTTTCAGCCTGAGTGGCGACCTGTTTATTTACGGGCGCTTTCTTCAGTTTATAATGAGCATCGTTTTTATCCTCTTTTTCGGGGTTCTTATCCGTCTTGAGGTAGGCATGAGAAATAGAGCCCAAAAGACTTTAGAGAAGCTAAAAAAAGATGAAGACCGACTGGACCCTACAAAGGGCAACCAGGGCCTTAAGAGAATAAGCCCTCAGGCTAGAAGGAAGTCAAATATCGATTATCTGTTTTTACAGGATAAACTTCTGGCTCGCCTGGCTGAAATCGCCAGGACCGCTCTTTTTGCCCATTCCGTGGTATTTCTTACACTTGATTCTGATGGAAGATCACTTAAGGTGGATGCTTTTGCTTCAGAGGATGGAGTTGATATAGATATAAACACCAGGATTATCCTGGAAGAAAGCCTCTTCAGTCTGGCCGCCTTAAAGAAACAGCCTGTAACTTATGCCAAACTGCCCATTAAGGATATTCCATCTTATTATACAGGACGATCAGAAATCCAAAGCCTTATCATGGTCCCATTTTTCAAAGGTGATCGGCTGGAGGGATTTATTGTAGCCGACTCGGTTCAGCAGAACCATTTTGGGCAGGACGAGGCGGGCTATCTTATCCTTGTAGGAGAGCAGGTAGTTGAGAACATGGACAAGATCAAGCTTATACGCCACACCCTTCATGAACGGGAGCAATTCGCCGCTTTTTATGAAGTGGCAAACAGGGTATCCTCGGCTTTGAAAATTGAGGATGTGCTGAAAGTCGTTCTTACCGCCACTTCAGCAATTGTCCATTACGATGCCGCCGCCCTTTCACTTGTTGATGAGGAAAATCCGGAAAAGAGCCTTATCTACGATGTATATAACCTTGACCAGGAAGCTTTAAAGGGAAAATCATTCGGACATAATGAAGGGCATGTAGGTTGGGTTACTCACCTTAGAACTTACCTTGCCCATTCAGATGTCACAAAGGCCCAAAGACCGGTTTTCTCGGCTACTCTCCGTATCAAAGGCGCGAAAAGTATGCTTTGCCTTCCACTAATCAACCAGGACCGGGCAGTGGGCGCCCTTACCTTTTTCTGGAAGAAAGAGAATACCCTGGAGGAGGGAGACAGAAAAATCCTCGAGGTCCTGGCTATTCAAGCCTCAGCCAGCCTTGAAAACGCGCGAATGTATCAGCAGATGGAGAAGATGGCTATCACCGATGGACTTACCGGTCTGCATAATCACCGGTATTTTAAGGAATGGTTGCAAAATGAGATTCATCGCGCCGGCAGAATGCCCATAAATATTTCCCTCATACTAATGGATATCGATCATTTTAAAGGGGTCAATGACACATATGGGCACCCTGTAGGTGATCTGGTCCTTAAAAAAGTATCAGCAATTCTAAGCGACTCCATTCGAACTATTGACCTGGCGGTCAGGTATGGTGGAGAGGAATTCGTTCTGGTTCTTCTGGATACGAACGCCAAAGGCGCCCAAAAAATGGCTAACCGGATTCGAAAAGAAATTCAGGGAACAAAGATTGACTTTCCGAAAGGGTCATTGAAGGTAACGATTTCCATGGGAGTATCAACTTTTCCCGAAAACGCCGAACATGTCCAGCCCTTGATTGACGTCGCGGATAAGGCTCTCTATTTTTCAAAAGAAAACGGCAGAAACCAGGTAACTCACTGTAACCAGTTGCCGAAAAGCTGAATCGTCATCTCTCCCTGTTATTCAGTATAGACATATTTCAGAGCCAGTATTACCCCGTGCATCTGATGTTGAGTTACATCGATTCTCAAGCCCGGTTCAGCCTTGTGATTCATAACGCCGCCAATGGCAAGAGGGTCGTCGGTTCTGTTTTTCCGAAGAAACTTGTTCTTTTTTACCAAAGGCCCCTCAACCTGCCATGATGTCAGCTTGAACAACCCTTTATCAATGGTTCTTCTGATCCTTGACGCGGCTTTGTTTCCGCCTTTCTTTTTTGCGATCAGATAAGCGTGAATCATGCCCTCATAAGCGTAGCCGGTGTTCCTGGTTCTATCCAATGTTTTGTGAGTGTAGATCATCCACCAGGCTAATGACAAGGTTGTCCTGGCGATAAGCTTCGACTCTTTCCACCCGGCATCCTGATATTCCCAGAAAGACATGCTGCCCCACTGATAAAATCCCTTTGTGAATTTGGAATCCTCGTCCTCCCGCCAGGCTTTCTGAGTATAGTCAATGGCGAGCCTGAAAGTGGCTTTTTCGATAAAGGGAACAAGCTCTTTCCTATCCAGATATTTTGCCGCTTTAGTAAGGGCAAGAAGAGTTTCACCATTGAAATATTGATTGCCCTTCCCGATCCGCAGATGAATATATTTTACAACGCCGAGGGAAAAATGACCGGACTTCAACTGTTGGGATAGGAGAAAGTTTATATATCCATCGAGTTTTTTCAACAAAAAATCCCTGTATTCCTTCTCCTGGGGCTCTTCTGTTCTCAGGTAATCAATTATGGCAAGGCTAACAAGGGAGACTGTTCCTGTCATGATGATGGGCGAGGCCGGGTAATAAATAACCAGACCGTCTTTGCCATAGGGTTTTGAGTTTTTGAAAAAGAAATTGAACCCTCTTCGCAACGCCTGATCGGTCTGCTTTGTTGGCGCGAACTGATGGCAGGTAGCCAGACCCCACAAGGCGCCGGCCTGCCTTACCTGGTTGTCCCCAACTGTGAATTCCCTGGCTGTAAAGTCGTAATTGTAATTGAAATTTCCTTCCGGTTTCTGGTTATTTAAAAGAAACCCTCTGCCCTTCTCAAATGACTCAAGAAGCATTTCCCTTGTAGCTTTTGGTGTAAAATTTTTTGCTCTTTTCCACCTGTTTACTTTTCCATGCTCTTTTAGAAATGTTTTAAATGATAAAATCTCCTGTTCCGTAGCCTCCTTTCCAAAAAGAGCCTCATCGTTTCCAATGATATAAACCGCGGTAAGTAAAAACATAAAAAGGGCGATAAGTATTTTCTTCTTCATGGGAATATCCAAACATGTGTCAAATGAAAAGTATAGTCACTACTTATTATCGCGGCTTACTGTTAAAAGCCAGAAATTTTTGACCTAAAAAATATAATTGTCGCAACCTAAATTTTTGTGATATGATTAAACAAGTTTGCGACTCGGTTTATAAAAATAGATGCTTGGAGTCCACTTCAATAAAGGAGTGGAAAATGAAGTATTGGTATGTGATTTTGGCGGTGATTGTTTCTCTGCTGTTATCCATGTCGTTTATTTCTGCTTGTGATGATGATGACGATGATGATGACGACACAGATGACAATCCATTCGATGATGATGATGACGATGATGATGATGATGATGACGACGATGATGACGAGGACGACGTCGAGGATGATGACGTCCCCCAGATTTTCTCCCCCTATTGGGATCCTGATCCGGTAGCTTATGACGCCACAGAGGATTCTTACCTCAGTTATATTGTTTTCGGCGTCTGCGATCCTGATAATAATCTCCCAGGCGGCGCCATCTATGTTTATGTCACCGGCACCACTGAACTTATCTGGGCAAACCCCATGGAATGGTCAAACTTCACCGATCTGCCTGATGTATCTGATTGCACGGTGCCGGTGGAAATTGGCGCCGGCACCCTCTTTGGCGATCTCGACGCCGACCCCTGGGGAAATGTTGATTTCTGCACAGATATGGAAGTCTCAGACGGCAATGGCAACTTCTCAAATCGTGAGGAAAATTTCTGTGTAGTTGTTCCTTAGCAACCTGTAACATTGCCCCGCCCGGCAAAGGCGGGGCATTTTAAAAAATTCTTGTTCGGTTTTTATTAATATTGCTTTTGCGTCTTTGAATTGAAGTATCCGGTGGCCACGACAATCACTGGAATATTGGAGAAAATATCCGGCGATTTGTTCCGTAAGCGCCAATAGCCTAATTCTCTTTTGAGTCCATCATCTCTTTCGCGGCGGTTATGGTGGCGGTTGTGATTTTGTCCCCTGAAAGCATTCGGGCGGTTTCGTTAATTCTATTATCCATATTGAGAATATTAATATTGGTCTGGGCCCGCCCTTTAAGTACCTTCTTGTGAACCAGAAAATGTTTATCGGCTTTCGCCGCGATCTGAGGCAAGTGGGTAATGCAGAGAACCTGGTGCATCCTTGCCACCTCAGAGAGCTTCCTTCCAACCATTTGGGCCTGCTTCCCGCCAATTCCCGCGTCCACTTCATCGAAAACCAGGGTCGGTACCGGGAAATGACGAGAGATAGCGTTTTTAATAGCGAGAAGAATTCGTGAAAGCTCGCCGCCGCTGGCAATTTTCGCTAAAGGGCGCGGCGCCTCACCGACATTTGCCGAAAGCATAAATTCAGGACGGGATATGCCATGCTCGTCAATAAAAACGCCATCCGCCGCGAGCCCCACACCATCTTGAGGAATAAAATTGACATGGAATTTAGCGCCCTTTATGCCAAGATCGCCAAGCTCGGCAACGATCTCCTTTGACATTCTCCGCCCGGCTTTTACCCTTTTATCCTCAAGTTTATTTCCCTCAACCAAAAGAGCCTTTAGAGAGATTTCCAATTCCTTTTTCGCTTTTTCAATAAACCCATCAATAACTTCTATTTCAGCAAGCTCTTTTTTCGCCTTTTCCAGCGAATCAAAAAGACCCGTTTCACCCTGCCCATACTTTTTTAATACACCTTGGATTACATGGATTCGATCATCGGTTTTTTCAAGGGCGTCGGGGTCGTGATTGATGGTTCCCAGATATTGCCTGCAAAATCGCCCCAACTCCTCGGCGGTAATCGATATCTGGGAAAGCTGCTCCTGAACATGGGCAAAGGAAGGGTCATATTCTTCCATCTTAGCGACTTGCAAAGCCACGCCATCCACCATGCCCACGATATTATTTCCTGATTCATAGCAGATATCAAGAACCTGTCTGGCGGTTTGGGCAAGCTGGGCGGCGCCTTTTAGCTTTTTCCTTTGGGCTTTCAGATCATCAAGTTCCCCTTTTTTTATCTCCCCTTTCTCGATTTCATTGATCTTGAATTTCAGATAGTCCTCTCGCTCGGCGCCTTCCTTAGCCCTTTTTTCCAAATTTGTTAGATTGCGAAGGTTCCCGGAACATCTTAGAAACGCCCCTTTTACTTTTTCCCGATCTTTTTCCAACCCGCCATAGGCGTCAAGAATATCCATATGGGTTTCGGAGCGAACCAACCCCTGGCTTTCATGCTGGCCATAAATATTAACAAGCTTCTCGCCCAGTTCTTTCAAAAAAGAGAGGGGAACCAGCGCGCCATTGAGATAGACCCTATTTTTCCCAGACCTGGCAATAACCCTCCTGACAATCAATTCTCCGTCTATATCAATATCGTTATCCCTTAAGATTTCTTTGATTTTTTCATTTTGGGAAATATCAAAAAGAGCCTGGACCTTGGCCTTATCCCTTTGGCCGCGAATCATCTCCGTACTTGCCCTGGCGCCCATCACAAGGCCGATGGCGCCGACCAATATGGATTTGCCCGCACCTGTCTCACCGGAAAGTATGTTCAGACCTATAAAAAACCTTATTGTCAGGTCCTCGATTATTGCCAGATTTTTTACGGAAATTTCCTGGAGCATTTTTAACGCTCACCCCACCTGAGTTTATCACGGAGGGTCTGATAATAGGTCCTGTTGGGATTTTTCACCAGGGTCAAATCACATTCGGACCGGGCCGCTTCAAACCAGTCTCCCTGCAGGAATTCTCTACCAATCTGCCCGTCAAGGGTTATATACGATTCACCACCAGAGGCCAGATCAACCCTGAGCACTTGTGAATCGGGGACAAGTAAAGGGCGGTTAGCCAGCAAATGAGGACATATGGGAGTAAGAATAATCGCCTTAACCGACGGATGACAGATAGGCCCTCCCGCTGACATGGAATAGGCGGTGCTGCCGGTGGGAGTCGAGACAATAAGACCATCGGCAAGGAGTTTTGTTACATTCGCGTTGCCAATGGAAACCCGTATCTCAATGATTCTGGCAAGGGCGGTCTTGGCAAGAACAACATCATTGAGTACCCGGAATTCCTCCCTTTTGCCTTGGCAGTTTGTCACTACGTCGAGCATAGTGATTTTCTCGAATTGGGCGTGGCCCTTGATCACCAACTCAAGCATATCAAATATCTCACTGGCCGGAGTATTTGTCAGAAAACCCAACCCACCAAGATTTACCCCTAGAATGGGTATCTTTCTGTCAGAGGCCAGCCGGGCGCCGGCAAGAAAGGTGCCATCGCCACCAAGGACCAGAAGCATATCGCTGCTTTGTACCAACTCCTTTGTGGGAACCCCCCCTGAAATTCCGTATTCCCTGGAGAACTCAAGATCAAAAGCCGAAGCGACCTCTCGCTCCAAAAGCCAGTCAATAACCTGGCCGGCCACTTTTCCAGCTTTGGGCGCGCCCCTTTTTACAAACAATCCAATTCTTTTCACATTACATCCCTGAATAATTGCCGACTCAGCCTACCAAAGTCCATATTAACTTGCAAGATTTCAAAGACCTTATTGAACGAATGCTCAAGGCAACTCTTTTTATGTTTGGAGAAATTATATTTTTGAGAAAATTGATGAGATTATCTTGAACAGGGAATCGAGTTGAATATTGATTGGTCCAAAGATTGAGGTGAAATTGGGTTTTACATCACGCCCCGCCATTAACAGATTTTGCCCTTCAAGTCCCGCTCTAAATTGAATTCCTGATAGTTTGAAACTTGTTCCAAGATGCCACAGCCATCCCTGGATGCCTTCAAAAAGCTTTAGCAGATCAAAGGGGTTTCTAAGTTTTATGTCCATAAACCGGGCGCCTTTAAGTAAAAAAAGGAGCATCTTGAAATAGACCATGGGATCAAGAAGTTGAAGGTTGAAATCATCACCATCCAAAACTCCTTCAAGAAAAGGCGCGCCCTGGGCATATATCATATACGAAAATGGTTTTCCCTCTCTTCCCGCGAGAAATTCCGAGGCGACATCAGTAAGGTCGTTTATCTCCTCTTCAGAATAATTTTCGCCCCGAATTCGGCGACGCTCTGTAATCTGTGCGCCAAATTGAGTAAAGAAATCTGTGGCTTTGCCCTCTAAAAAAAGAAGGTGAATTTTATGATTTCCAAAGCCGTCAAACTCAAGTTTGAAAAGCCCGTAATCCTCAAAGAGCCCTAAAAGATACCCATCCTTATCTTTTGCCACCCCTTTACCGATTCTATAAAGATCATCTTCATGGTTCTTTACGTCACGCAGAATATGGGTTGTATCAATATTTTGATTGTCAAAATAAGCGCGGATGGAAATTCCCATATCGAGGGCTTTGTCGCCTAAAGGTTCAAGCACCGAAGTGTTGTCCAGTCCATATTCAATAATGTATTCTAAAAAATCCATATCTCTTCACTCATTTATTGAGATTCTTCAGGTATTCAAAAAGGGCGTTAGCCACCGGGAAATTGTCAAGGTCCATTTCCTGATCATTTTGAAAAAAGTCTTCGAGGTTTTTATGCCCTTGTTGTTCATAGAAACGGGCTTTACAAAGCATTTGCAATTTATCCGCGGCTCGAACCAGTTTGGCCTCCCTGGTTTTTCCCTGACAATATTCCTTTACAAGGTATGAGTATCTCTCCTGGTTCAGAAAAGAGAAAACTTCTTTTGACGCCGAGGTTTCAGCCTCTTTTAAAGCGCCGGCCTTGAAATACTTTTTTGCCGGTAGAGGGATATCCCCTGTTCTGGTCTCTGAGGCTTCATGAACAAGAGCCATGCGAATCACCTTCTCTTTATCAATATTTTCTTCCGCGTCCGCAAGCAGCATGGCCAGAAAGGCGGCGCCAAAACAGTGAGAAGCGATATTCTCACAAGGGTTTACCCCACAAAGCAGATACCCGGTTCTTGGGAGAGCTTCAAGAATATCCATCTGGGCCATTATTTCAAAAATGCTTTTTGCTCTTGTAATATTTTCATTTATCTTTTCCATTTCTCTCCCCAAAATCATTCCTTGATTCGAGTCATGAATAATATCATCAACAGCATTGACTTGTCACATGCTGTTTGTTCGTTGTATGCTTTAGTGGAATAAAAGATGAGATGGAGGACGCCCAGATGGATAGAGAGGCTGCCTATAATTTATTAAAAAAGCACCTTACCACACCCAACCTTATCAAACATTGTGTAGCCACAGAAGCTATCATGAGGGAATTGGCTTTACGATTTAATGAGGAGAAGGAGATGTGGGGCATCACTGGCTTGTTACACGACCTTGATCTTGATATTCTTAAAGGCGATCTGTCAAAACATGGAAAAGTTGCCGCGAAATTGGCCGAAGAGGAGGGACTTGAGAAACCCTATGTCCAGGCTATTATCAAACATCCCGCATCTGTCATAGAAAATGTCAGGCGGACAACCCTTGAGCACGCGCTATCCGCCGCGGAGACCATAACAGGGCTGATTGTCGCTACAGCTTTGGTTTATCCTGACAAAAAGCTTGCCGGCGTCAAGGCAAAGAGCATTCGGAAGCGCTTTAAAGAGCCAAGGTTCGCCGCCGGCGCTGATAGAGATCATATCAGAGAATGTGAAATGATAGATATTGAGTTGCCCGAATTTATTGATATCTCTTTGAACGCCATGAAAAAAATAGCCTCTGAGATCGGCTTGTGATCAATACACAATCAAAATGGATTAAACAGGCAACGATTTGTAGAAATTTTCATATGCTTTTTTTACGAGGGAAAATTCGAATGAAGTTGTTGCGGGACTATTGGATGTCCGATACATCCTCTTCTGATTCATAACCTTCATCCATTGAACCAGGAGCCACATCCATATCCATTGAATCTGCGTCAACGCCATCATGAATCAGTTCTTCGCCATCATCCTCAATTGTAGGCATGGCATTGCGAACAGCTCGATCTCTGTCTATCTCGCGATCCCTGTTTGAACGACCTGAGGCCCCACGGCTTGTTTTGATTCCACCAATTTTTGACTTGGTTCTGGCTTTTCTTCTTATATTATTTCTTGTTCTGGCTTTGCGTTTTTCTCTGTTGGTATCCCGGCGATTCTTTGCTTTTACCCTTTTTGCTTTTCGAAAGTCATTCTCTTTGTCGGATTTGCCAAAAAAAGAGTTTGTTGGTCCCGGGCCGGATTTACCTCCAACAGCCGGACCCGCGAAGGAGGAAAGGCTGACCTCCGGCCTTGCCAATCCCTTCAATTCCGGAGAGCCGGTTCTGAAAAATACCAGGGAAAAAACCAACAAACCGGCTCCTGCCAGGGCGAACATTAATTTGATGTTCATTAACAACTCCTGTTCTTTTGCCCCGCAATGATCCTTGTTTTGTGAAAATTGTCAAGAGGGCATAGTTCTATGACACCAAAACCTGGAAAAAGTTTAAAAAAATACCCCTGAAAATTCAGGGGCGATTTTTCAATTGAAATTGCTTTACAAAAAGAAAACCATGTTTTCCAAGATGAAACTCGGTTGATTATAATTTAATTTAAACAACAAAAAAACTATAGGCAAAAATTACAGTTTTTAAAATCAACCCTATAAAGAAATCCAGCCCAATCAAAACAAATTAGATTGATATGCAATGGCTGCTTCTATTATTTCTTTGGTGGAACAATTGTGTCTTTAAAAGACTTGGCCAGGCGAATTTTCGCGACAGTCTTAGCCGGTATTTTAATGGTGGCGCCGGTTGCCGGATTGCGACCCTTGCGAGCTTTTCTTCTGACCTTTGTTACTTTACCGATTCCGGGAATTGTGAAAGCGCCGGCCTTCTTTGTCTCTTTAGCGGCCAGAGCCACCATCTCATCAAGAAAGGCGCCAACATCTTTTTTAGACATCTCAAATTTCTCCGCGAAGTAAGTAACGATCTGTGCCTTTGTCATTGGTTTTTTAGCAGCCATGTAAAAGTACCTCCTCGATTAATGTTTATGGATTCCTTTAAAAAGAGCCCAACAATAACTAATGTTTTATTAACTGAAAATAAACTTTACCAAATCTTTCCTTATGTCAATACACTTTTTTTATAAATAGTACTTTTTTTTGTATTTTTTCCTGATTTATCAGATTTGTGAGCATAAATAACGCTACTTTGTACATAATGATCATTGTTTGGATTTAAAAAGAAATTCCAAAACCAGAAAAAAATTATTTTTTAATAAGTGAAAAATAAAAATATAAAAAAAGGGCGGTACACGCGCCCTTGATTTATATCTGATTCAGACGATATTTTTATCCCTGAGGTGGAGGCGGAGGTTGGGTCGAGGAGATATCAACCGGATCTCTTTGCTCTATGGAAACACCTTCACCAAAGACCTGCTTGTAACCAGCCCAGGTTACGCATAAGGCGAAGGGGTAGGTAAAGAGATAGCCAACCGCCACAGCGGAACCCGCGCCGGCCACAAAACTGATAATAAGATTGAAAATTACAAATCCCCATATGTTATCCTTAAATGCCGCCCAACTTTCAGACATGGCCTCTGTGCCTGATAATCCTTTGTCAATGACAAGTGGATATATGAAAAGGACGATAGCCATTGTAAAAAATAAGCCGATACAGCAAGCCAGCATACCACCAAGAGCGAGCAGGAAAACAAAAATACCCGCAATGAATAATGGGAGAAAGTTTGAAAATCCTGAAAAGATATCCCCTACAGTCGCGGTTTGGCCATCGGCTGTTTTTTTGATCATTATGTAAAGACCACCGACAAAAATCGGCATCAAAATACCAAAATTTAATAAAGCGGCGATTAAGGTGCCGAGGATAAGAGGCGCCATACATTTTGAAAATATTTCCCAACCATCACTAAAGGCTTTCCCAATATCAATGTTGCCCATTTTTCCACCTCTGGTTAAAAATTAATAATCTGTTTTCGATTTTGTTTTCTTACTTTGACAGAACTACAATATTCAAGTCAAGAAGAGTTAAGGGATTTTTCTACAGGAACTAACCGGTTTCCATCCGAGAATTGCCCTTTTTCCCAATCTCGGCGTCAATCTTCGGATTTGATTGTTCGACGTACAAAAGTACGCCTCCCCATAAAAGCTTGCATCATGCGGGATTTTCCCTTGCGCAGCCCTTTGATTTGGAGCTAACATAAAAAACCGTTATTCAGGAAATCCAGTAGAATGAGTTAGGTTTTTCACAAAGAAGCGGCAAAAAACGACTTTGAAATTATTATTGCGGACCGGCCTTCAACAGCCATGTTGTTTCTACCGGGGTCATTCGGTTTGGGGGAGATTGTAATTTTTGGCGCTCCTCATCCGATTTGCCGGTTTATGCCTGGTTCGCTTTGCAGGGCATCGACCCAAAATCAATAACTTGCGTCCCGCGGGATTAACACTTGCGCGGCCCTTTCACCGGAGGTATGGAATGGTGGACAAACTTCAATTCATCTATGACGAGATGGAGAGGCTTAAAAAGGAAAAACTTCTGATCAATCTGCGGACTATGGATTCGGCGGTTGACGGGCAGATGGTGGTGGATGGTCGGAAATGTCTCAATTTCTGCACAAACAACTACCTGGGGCTGGCCAATCATCCCGCACTTAAAGAGGCTTCGAAAAAGGCCATAGATAAGTGGGGCGCGGGACCCGCGGCGGTGCGTTCCATTGCCGGGACTCAGGCTCTGCACATTGAGCTTGAAAAGAAGCTCGCGAATTTTAAAGGAGTTGAGGACGCCCTTTTTGTCCAGTCCGGTTTTTGCGCGAATCAGGCCGCGATTCCTCCCATGGTAGGGAAGGGTGACGTGGTTTTTTCAGACCGCCTGAATCACGCGTCCATTATTGATGGTTGCCGGCTCTCAGGGGCGAAGATCAAAGTATTTGAACACGCTGATCCAAAGAGCGCGGACAAGGTAATCAGTGAAAATCTTCCTGATTTTGGTAAAGGCATTATTATTTCCGACGGTGTTTTCTCAATGGATGGAGATGTGGCGCCTCTGGACAAACTTTATGAAGTCGCCAGGAAACATAATATACCCATTATGGTTGACGACGCTCACGGCGAAGGCGTTATGGGTAGAGGGCGGGGAATCGTCCACCACTTCAATCTACAGGGAAAATTCGACCTTGAAGTGGGCACCATGTCAAAAGCCTTTGGCGCGGTTGGGGGAGTTATCGCGGGCAAGAAGTCGATTATAGATTATATTCGCCAGAAAGCCCGCCCCTTCCTGTTCAGCTCCGCGTCCACGCCGGCTGACACCGCTGCCTGCTACGCCGCGGTTGACCTGGTGGAAAACAATCCTGAACTGGTGGATAAGCTCTGGGAAAACGGCGACTACTTCCGCAATGGCCTGAGGGACCTGGGCTTCGATTGCGGAATCAGTGAAACGCCTATTGTTCCTGTAATGCTGGGTGAGACTGAGGTTGCCATGCCCTTTAGCAAAAAGCTTTTCGAGAATGGACTTTTTGCCATGGCTCTTGGATTCCCCACTGTGCCAAAAGGCGCGGCCAGAGTCAGAGTCATGAACACCGCGTCTCA
>CAYSHR010000038.1:0-13366 GCA_964430795.1 uncultured bacterium | reverse complement strand
TCGTGCAAAAAACCATGGCATTCATCTCCAAAAGAGATTGGACAGGAAATCTGCCGACGTGAACATCGTATAGAAGGTCAACATCCTGGCCGGTGGCCCCATCGTCAACCTCGCCCCAATAGCTGTCACCATCAGAGTTGTAATCACCGTCAAGGCAACCGTAATATTGATCCGACGCCATGGTTTCATCCGTGTATCTCTGCTCGTTATCAGGATCAACGCCGGTGACATATAGCCCTCTTAAAGGGAGCAGTTGACTAGAGGGGCCGTCAGCGTCGCCAACAAGGAGGACCCAGTCAACGCCCTTGGAATAGGCGTCTGTAATGTAGTTCCGTATCTTTTCCTGGTTATCGTTTCCCGGAGTCGCGGCGTATAAATCCGAAAGAGGGACAACCCTGGTGGCCAGACCATAGAGGTTTTCTTTGTGCAAAGCATATTGGGAGGCGGCATTATAAAAGGAATCTTCCGCGATAATCAGGTACTGGATGGAGTCCTTTACGCCCTTTGTCTCTTTTGGATATGTTTTTAGAAGTTCGGGGTTATCCACAAGGCGCCCTACTTCAACTATATCTCTGGGAAAACCCCTGTATGGCAGGACATTCTTTAAAGGTTTTGCCAATGGCGCTGTTGTAATCGCGATTGTAATACTTGAATAATAAGTGACCTTGTTTTTTGCCGGATAATAAATAATCGGCGATAAAATCAGCGGTAAAACAGCAACGCCCCGCTTGTAGCTTAATGTCAAAGGTTGAACCTGGTTTTTGGGAAAGGGCAAAGAGGAACCATAAATATATGGATTGGGCATAGCGGAGAATATCCCCGGCTCGCTCATGGGATAAAAATTTGGTCCATGGACAAGGGTTATATCGCTGTCCAGATATCTCTTTTTTACGTCGATGATCTTTACAGATGTTGCCCTGTGATTATAAGGAATGGCGACGTAAGAAGTTTTTCTTGGAACTACAGGTTGCCCTGGAACAAGATGTTGCCGGCAACCCTTAATATTGATTTCAGCAAGGCCATATTGGTCATAAATTATCTCGGGTAAGGAAAACTCAAAGTAGAGAGTGATATCCTTCGCAAAACAAATAGAGGGTAAAAATATAAGCACTAAAAAAACAAGTCTCAGGTTTTTTGTCAGCCTGCCCATATGTTCCACCTTGTCTTACGCCCTTCAGGCGCCTTTATTCCACCTCTGTTTTTTAGTTTCTTTCCCAAAAAGAGCACAATCATAATATAGTATCATATTATGAAAAACAGCCGGCGATTAAATATCATAAATATCTTTAGTAGGGTGTGCGACAAATTTGCGGAAACTGTCGTTGGCTTCTGGGGACACCATGGAGCGGACAATTCGCTTTCGGGAAACTTTTGTTCATCCAATCAAACTTTTATCTCTACAATCATTTGCGGAAATGGTGTCCCCGAACTATGAAAAACTTTCTTGGGTACGCAAAATCTGCAAATTTGTCGCACACCCTTTTTAGTATCGCTGCCGCCGCCTTCCTGCTCAGGATATTAACAGGCGCGGGGCAGGACCTCTGGGACGATGAAGTCGCCTCTATTCTTGTAGCAAGGGCGCCCATACTTAAACTCGGAGGATATTATGGCTCGGATCCCCACCCGCCTCTCTTTTTTACTCTGCTCAAATTCTGGACCTGGATTTCATTAAGCACCTGGTGGGTGAGAATTTTCCCGGCTCTTATAGGGTCGGCAAATATCGTTGTAATCTATTTCTGGGCAAAAAAAGCGGCTGGGAAAAAGGCCGGTCTTTTGGCCGCGGGACTAATTGCCGCGGCGCCCTTTCATGTTTGGGCCTCAACGGAATTAAGAAGCCACATTCTGGTGGCCCTGTTTGTCTCCCTTGGAGGATTGGCCCTTTTTGAATATCTGCAAAAAAAGGAAAACAAAAAATATCTGTTTTTAAGCATACTCTTTTTCGCCTTTGGGTCGTGGAGCCATTATTTTGGAATCGCAGCGGCTTTCGGCGGGCTTTTAACCCTATTCATTTTGTCGCCAAAACGAAAAACCCACGGGCCGGTGTTTTTGGGAGTCTATTGTGCCCTCTGTTTACCATGGGCGCCCTTTTTTTTCTCCCAGTTGTCAAACAGGCAGTTTTTTAGAAAAGTTACACCTTTATCCGATTTTCTTTTTTCATCACTTGTCATGCCGGTTTTTTCCGAGTTTCCCTGGAAACCGCCGACCTTTCTTATTCTGAATAAACTCGTAAGAGAGAACTGGTATGTTTATATCACTATCTTATCCGCCCTTGCTCTTTTGTTCTGGTCCCTTGTTCTTTTACCCATGTCCAAAAAAAGAAAAAACAGTGCCGCGACTTTACCTGTAATTATCCTGGGCGGCGCTATTTTCGCGATCTTTGCCGGGTCCCGATTTGTTCCCGGATTTGAGTCAAGGTATATGGTTTTCATTGTTCCTCCGGCGATAATTTCAATAGTGTCCTTTGAAAACGAGGGATTATCTTTTTTGAAAAAGACCATGCTCTTTCTCATTGTCATATGTTTTTTTCTCGCGAATATTGCCGCGGTTTTTGATGGAAAAAGCCAAAGGCCTGATTTTTCAAATCTTGTGGAGAAAATTGAGGCGCAAAAGGGCATGGCTCTTATCTATAACAACAGGGCGGCGCCCGGTTTTTTAAGAAACGCTTTACTTCGACTGGATGTCATGGAGCTGCGATCTTCCTTTGGAAACGACCCGGGAGACGTAAAGAGGATTATTGATTCCATTGAGCCGGGGGGAAGGAAAATCTTTTTTGTGGGGTCCAATAAACAGATGTACGATCCTGACAAAAAGATTGAAATGGCGCTGCGAAATCGTTTTGGCGACCCTTTTTGCCATTCCCTTGATTCGGCCATGACTATTTCGGTGTGCGAATACAAACCAATGTCCGCCAAGGTCAAGGACAAGATGCCGGGTTCAAAATTATTTATGCCCTTTTAAAGTCAGTTCCCGTATCCAAGCTCTTTTAACCTGTGCTTGCTTTTTGACCAGTCCTTGACAACCTTTACAAAAAGGTCCAGGTGGATTTTCTTTTTGAATATTTTTTCCAAATCCTTCCGCGCGGAAATGCCGATATCTTTTAACATCCTGCCGCCCTTGCCAATGACCATTCCTTTTTGGGAATTCCTTTCAAGGATAATATCTCCCTGAATCCTGATAATCGCCTTTTCCTCTTTAAAGGAATTGACAACAACGGCGGTTGAATAAGGTATCTCCTGTCTGGTTTTAAAAAAGACCTTTTCCCTGACAACCTCCGCCGCCAAAAACCTTTCCGTGATATCCGAAAGCTCATCCTCAGGGTAAAATCGCGGCCCCCAGGGCAGATACTTTACAATGGCGGCCAACAGCTTTTGGCAATTATTACCCTTTAACGCGGATATGGGAAAGAGCTGGTCAAAGGGAAAAAGATTGGAATATTCTTTTAGAGCCTCCATGGATTTCTCTTTTTCCATAGTATCAATTTTATTTACTAAAAGAAATTTAGGTCCCTTGAACCTCTCCAGCCTTTTAATGATTTCCATCTCTTTCGCTTTGATCTTTCTTCTTGCCTCAACCATGAAACAGATAATATCAGCGTCAGCAAAAGCTTTGTCGATTTCACCAAGAAGAAACCTGTTCAAGCCCGTGTCATCAGCGCAAACCCCTGGCGTGTCAAGAAAGAGGATCTGATAATCCTTGCTGTTGGCAATGCCCATCACCCTGTTTCTGGTAGTTTGAGGCTTTGGCGTGACAATGGCTATTTTCTGTTTGAGAAAATAATTCATCAGGGTTGATTTACCCACATTGGCAAGGCCGAGAATCATTACAAACCCTGATTTGATGTTTTGCTCATCAGGCAAAGTCATTAAAACGATTCTCCTTTTCCCCCCAGGTTTCCTCCCTTGCCGGTTTCAATTATATCATCCTGGTATATTCTTTCTCTAACCATTTCGCCAAAGCGGGGATGGAAAGGGCCGGCTGCCAGGCAGTGCCCTGTTGTTAACGGCCCGGAAGGATGAAGGCCGATCTGGGCGATGGCTATTCCTTTGGATAAAAAAAATCGCCCGCTGTTTTCCAGGGTCTCTAAGGCCTGCTCCATGGTCAAAGGCGCGTATCTGTTTTCCATGTACATTTTTTCCAACTGAGAATTTATTAACACAACAGTTGGGAACAGGCGGACGAACTCCGGCTCGCACTCTGCCGCCCTTCGGTTGGAATCTTCTATAATGTCCCTGTCCTGATTGGGAAGGCCGTACATAAGCTGAAGTCCCAGGGTCATTTTAAAATCCCGAATCAGCTTCGCGCTCTTTTCGATCTCTTTGGAAGTATGCTTTCTAGAAACCGAATCAAGAACCTTATCGTTAAAACACTGGGCACCGATTTCAACGGTTGTGAAGCCGTTTTCAAAAAGCCAACAAGCTGCTTTTGCGTCTATCGAGTCCGGCCGCACGGAACATCTGAAGCCCGAAATATTTTTCACCTTCTTTGATTGTTTGACGAAGGCTAGAAGCTCCCGGCGGCTTTCCCCGGCCACCTTAAGAAAATCACCGCCATAGAATGCCAGTTCAGCCATAGGGCGTTTTTCAGAGGGAATAAAACAGTTCAGAACCCTTTTTATCTGCTCTAGGGGCGCCTCGACCCGCCCCACCAGGCTCTCCTGGTTACAGAAAAAACAGCGAAAATCACATCCTTCATGATTTAAAAAAACAGGCAGAACAGTTTTTTTTCTCTTCACGCCATTAATCCCTTATCTTTTTTCTAAGGGCGTTAAGAGCTGTCTTCGCGGCTCTCTGCTCCGCCTCCTTTTTACTTGGCCCTTTTCCAATTCCATAGCTCCTGTTTTTTATCACCACATCGATAATAAACTCCTTGGCGTGATCAGGGCCTCTCTCCTCGATAAGCTTATATTGGGGGGTTACTCGAAATCCGGACTGGGAAATCTCCTGCAATTTTGTTTTAAAATCCTGCACAATCATTTTTGATGACGAGAGATTTTTGAATATCTCCATAAAATGTCCCGACACAAAATTGAAGGCGGCCTGGAGGCCGCCATCGAGATAAATGGCCGCGATAATTGCCTCAAATGTGTCCGCCAGAATCGAGCTTTTGTTCTGGCCGTTGGATTGGACTTCTCCCTTTGATAAAAGAAGATATTGACCAAGGTGGAGCTTTTTAGCGAGCCTGGCCAGAGTTTTTTTATTAACCGAGGAAGCCCGAATTTTCGAAAGTTCCCCTTCGTCCATGCGGGGAAAATAATCGCACAGAAGATGGGTGACCACAAGCTCCAGAACCGCGTCTCCAAGAAACTCATAACGCTCGTTGTCGGACATCCCCTTATCTTTTTCGTTGGCATAGGACCTGTGGGTAAGGGCTCTGTCCAGTTCGATAAAGTTATAAAATTGATGCCCCAGAATCTTTGACAAGGATTCCAGTTGGTCCTGACGCTCCGAATTAATTTCTCTCACTCCCGCCTCCGTGGATATGGGCTTAAAGCCGGCAGCGTTTTATCAACCTGCCTTTGTTAAAAGAGATGGTTTTCAGGTGGGAGAAAATTACAAATTACGTATGATGAATTTACAAAAGGTCTATTCATAACGCGTCATTAGTAATTAGTTTCCGTCCCGCAACGGTCCTTTTCCCAAGCTCTGTGTCAATCAGCGGTTTTGATCGCGCGAAATACGGTAGTACAACTCCACCCAAAACCTTGCTTTTCTTGACCTCGAAAAAATATTGCTAATTCCTGGCCATAAAACCAAAATAAGTTCTGTCCGAGTTTTAGGACAGGAACTAATTAACAATCCCGGTTTTTACCATCTTAAAATAAACTATACTCAAAGATTAAAATCAACTCTTCAATTGGGAAATCAATATCTTATATTCCCTTTAAAGTCAAGATTTTACTCCGGGAAAAGCCCCCCGGTAATTGAATTAATACAGGGAAAACCCCTTGGCCGGGACTGTCGGTCTTTTTACTAAAGGGTAAATTGTTTTCGCAATCCTTTCCGGAATCGGAAAAATTTGCTCTACGCTGAAAAAGAAATGCTTCTTTGAAAAAAAAGAGGTGGAAAAGAAAGCCCGCCCGTGTAAAATCAAAGCTTCATATTCATTCTTCAAGGAGCCGGGGCATGAAGGTTCTTATTGTAGGAAGTGGTGGGCGTGAGCACGCCCTTGCGTGGAAGATATCAAACAGCCCGATGGTGACAAGGGTCTTTTGCGCGCCGGGTAACGCGGGGACCAGTCAATGGGCAACCAATGTGGCGATAAATGGAGATGACATTGACGCTCTTTTGGATTTTGCCAAAGAGAAAAGAGTGGACCTTACTGTCGTCGGCCCGGAAGACCCCCTGGTAAATGGAGTGGTGGACAAGTTCAAAGAAGCCGGCCTGAAAGCCTTTGGGCCGGCGGCAAAGAGCGCCATGCTTGAAGGCAGCAAAGCTTTCGCTAAAGAAATCATGATCAAAAACAACATCCCCACCGCGAAATACGCCGCCTTTACCGATTATGAAAAAGCAAAAAAGCATCTTAAGGAAATCGGTGTCCCTATTGTGCTGAAGGCTGACGGTCTTGCCGCTGGAAAAGGCGTTATCCTCTGTTACAGTGAAGAGGAAGCCGCCCTGGCGTTAAAAAAGATCATGAAGGATAAGGACTTTGGAGAAGCGGGGCAGGTGTGCGTGATAGAAGAGCTCCTTGTGGGAGAGGAAGTCAGCTTTATCGCCCTTACCGACACAAAGCATGTTCTGCCCCTTGCCTCAAGCCAGGATCATAAAACAATTTATGATGGCGACACCGGGCCAAATACCGGGGGCATGGGCGCCTATACTCCCGCCCCTGTTGTTACCGAGGAACTTCACAACAAAATCATGAACCAGGTTATGGTTCCCATGGTGGAGGGAATGGCGGCCAACGGCACGCCCTTTAGGGGTGTATTATACGCGGGGCTTATGATTTCGGGGGATGGGGTTCCCTATGTCCTGGAATTCAATGTGAGGTTTGGCGACCCCGAATGCCAGCCTCTTATGTTCCGCATGGATTCCGATATTGTTCCGGCTCTTCTGGCAACCATAGACGGTGGTCTGGATAAAGTCGCCATGGAATGGGGCGATCCAACGGTCTGCGTTGTCATGTCGTCCGGCGGTTATCCTGGATCATATGAAAAAGGGAAGGATATCGAGGGACTTGAAAAGGTAGTCGGCGATGACCGGTTTGTTTTTCACGCGGGAACAAGAAAGGGCGATGGCGGAAAGATTTTGACTGATGGCGGGAGAGTTCTGGGGGTTACGGCAAAAGGCAAATCCATTGCCCAGGCCATTGAGAACGCCTATGACACCGTATCGGGCATAAGCTTCGAAAAAGCATATTTTAGAAAAGATATCGGCAAGAAAGCCTTAAATCGCTAAGGAGAGAATAAAATGGCGGCATCAGTATTGATAATAATGGGATCTGACAGCGACTGGCCGGTAATGGAAAAGTGCGCTCATATCCTTTCTGAGTTCAATGTGAGTTATGACGTCAGGGTGATCTCCGCCCACAGGACACCCTCTGTAGCGGTAAATACGGCGAAAAACGCCAGAAAAAAAGGAGTGGGAACTATAATCTGCGCCGCGGGGATGGCCGCCCATCTTGCCGGTGTTATCGCCGCTCATACAACATTGCCCGTTATCGGCGTACCTGTAAGCTCCGGTTCATTAAAAGGGAAGGACTCCCTCTATTCCACAGTGATGATGCCTCCGGGAGTTCCCGTGGCGACAGTTGGAATAAATGGCTCGAAAAACGCCGGATTGCTTGCCGTGCAGATTTTGTCGGTTTCCGATGACAAGTTGGCAAAAAAACTGTTAGAATTCAAAAAGTCCATGGCTGCCAATGTGAAAAAAGCGGATAAACAGTTGCGGGCAAGCCTGAGGAAATAATGTTAAATGGAACCTGATCCCGAACCCAACCGGAAGCGGTCTTTTGACGCTGTTTCGGATATTGAGATAGCCGCCCGGATACTTTTAAATAACGGGGTGGTTGTCTATCCAACAGAAACCTTTTACGGCATTTTCGCCGGCGTTTTCTCCTTGTCGGCTTTAAAAACAATCTCGAAATTAAAAAATAGAGACACGGGCGCCGCTCTGCCCGCCGTTGTCGGAGACGGGTCTGATTTATCCAGGTTGACAAATAGAATAAATCAGCGTCATAAGATTCTTATGGAAACATATTGGCCCGGTCCCCTTACTTTGGTTTTTGACGCGAGGCCGGATATCCCCGAGATAGTTACAGGGCGAACCGGCTCTATCGGCATCAGGTTGCCTGGCTTGTTATCTACAAGAAGACTTGCTCAACTGGCCGGTCCCCTTGTGGCCACAAGCGCGAATTTCAGGGGAGAGTCTCCTTTGCGTGATCCTCTTGAGATAAAGTCCCGCTTTGGAGCCATTCCTCTATTTGGCAGAGGGGTACTATCCAAAAGCGCGGGATCAACAATTCTTGACGTGAGGCTTGAAGAACCTGTATTAATTCGCAAGGGAGATATTTCAGTAAAGGACTTGGAACAGACTTTGGGAACAACTATTAAGAAAGGATTGTGATGACCTTCGTAATGCCCTTTTGCGGTACGCGATACAATCTGAAAAAAATCAAAAACGCGGCGGATGTGGCAGCCTGGCCTTATGACTGTATTACACCCAAGGATCAGGACGATTTTTATAAACAAAGCGAACATAATGTAATTCGACTGATAAAAGCCAAAACCTCTTCCATGGACTCGGGAACCGACAATGTCTATACCCGGGCGGCGGCTGATCTTATACACTGGCTTGACAGCGGCGTTCTTGTAACAGATCCGGCGCCGGCCTTCTACTATTACAGAATGGCTTATACCAATAGCGATGGCGCCTCTTTGCTTCGAAAAGGCTTTATCGGTCTAATGCGCCTGAATGACAAGAAGGTGTTGCCCCATGAGATGACTTCCCGGGAACCCCTTCTTGACAGGCTCAATCTATTCAAATCCACAGGGGCCAACCTGTCACCGATTTTCGCGACCTACCAGGACCCTAACAGAAGCGCTCTTTCCCTTATGGCCGGATCCTTGCCTCTTGATCCAATAATCAAGACAACCTTTATTGATGATTCCCAGCACGCCATCTGGCGTATCACTGATGAGAAAATTTGCGCACAGATATCAAAAGCCATGGAAAACAGAGAAGTGATGATAGCTGACGGACATCATAGATACGCCGCGGCTGTAAAGTTTCGGGATATTGCCAGAAAGAAATTTCCTGATGCCGGTCCTTTAGCGCCCTTTGAATATATCCTTACCTACTTCTCCCCTTCCGAAGATCAGGGAATCAATATTCTTCCATCCCACAGGGCTGTAAAGGGATTAAAGGATTTTTCAAGGGATGGGATTTTGCTTAAGCTCTCCAAGGCTTTTTATATCAAGGAGCACCCAATTGATCCCGATTCGCCGGCAAAGTCTCTGGAGGAGGCGGTAAATGAAGCCAGGGAGCTTAATAAGAAAGACGAGACCTTTATTATGGGCGTAAAAGGCGCGGACAGCCTGTTTCTTCTCAATTTTAAAAAAGATCAGGCAAAAAGTTCTTATCCCAGTGAAGTGCCCCCAATGGTCAGGTCTCTGGATGTCTCGATTTTACAGCAGGTAATTTTCGAAAATATTCTTGGGGTTTTTAAAGCCGGCGCCGAGAATTTGGTCCAGGTTGATCTTTTTTGCGACACAGATGAAGTATACCGGAGAATGGAACAGGGGGCTCAGCTTGTATTCCTGATGAATCCAACAAGGATGGAGACATTGTGGACTATAGCCAGGGCGGGAAGATTGCTGCCGACAAAATCAAGCTATTTCCATCCCAAGGTTCCGGCTGGATTTGTTCTGCACAAATTCTGATTATCCATATCAAGGAGCAAGAGCATGGCAAAAGAGGGGAAGCCGTTGATGCGGGAAGGGGAAAAACTTGAGGACCTCCTGCGTGGTAAACTGAAAATATTACAAAAAATTGAAGGCTACCGCTTTTCAGTTGATCCAATTCTTCTGGCTGATTTTATCGAGATAAAAGAGGAAGACAAAGCCATTGATCTTGGAACAGGGTGCGCTGTAATTCCTTTGATACTGGCCGAAAAAGCCAAGGTCAGGAGTATTACAGGAATTGATATTCAAAAAGAGATGGTGGATATGGCCAGGCGAAGCGTGAAATATAATAATCTTGGCGCCAGAATAAAAATTGATTTATGGGATTTGAAAAAGCTTAAGACCCGGTTCGAGGCTGGTTCTTTTGATGTGGTAATCAGCAACCCTCCTTATATTCCGGTTAAAGCGGGGAAAATCAATCCCAACAATCAGAAAGCCATCGCCCGCCATGAAATCAAATCAAAACTTGAGGATATATTAACAGCCGCCAAGCATCTTCTGGACGCAAAGGGCGCTCTTTATATTGTTTACCCCGCTGTAAGAATTGTTGACCTGTTTGTTTTCTGCCGGCAGAACGACCTTGAGCCTAAAGAAGTGAGATTTGTACATTCAAACGAAAACTCGTCAGCAAAATTGATTCTTTTAAAAGCGATCAAGGGCGGCAAGCCCGAAATAAAAATCGTTAATCCGTTAAGCATTTACAACCTTGAAGGTGATTATACCGACCAGGCTTCTCTGATTCTTGAAAACGGAAAAGAGACGTTGCCTGTTGAATAGAAGGCTGGGGGGATGATAAAAAAATGATAATGCGGATATTGGGCTCCTCAACAAGCATGGGCGTGCCGGTAATCGGTTGCCGGTGCCCTGTCTGCAAAAGCGAGGACCCCCATAATTTTCGCACTCGCACAAGCGCTATTATTGAGAATGGCAAGAACGCCCTTCTTATTGACACATGCACCGATTTCAGATTTCAAGCCTTGTGGAATGACATAAAAAGAGTTGACTCGGTAATACTTACCCATAGTCATGCCGACCACATTGGCGGCCTTGATGATTTGCGGGTTTTTAATTTTCGCCAGCAAAGGGTCATTCCCGTTTATGGAAGCCAAGAAACAATCCTGGAAGTAAAAAAACGTTTTGAATATATATTTACCCATACTCAGATCGGCGGCGGAAAGCCTCTTCTGGATTTAAACGTTATTGACGGTCCTTTCTCTACAGCGGGGTTTGATGTTGTTCCCATCCCTCTTGTGCATGGCGAAATGGAAGTATATGGCTTCAGGATTGGAAAAATGGCTTACTGCACCGATGTAAGCGAAATTCCAACAAAGAGCTTCAAGATGCTCAAAGACCTGGATGTGCTGGTGATTGACGCTCTTCGTCGCGAACCCCACCCAACTCATTTTTGCCTTGATCAGGCGCTGGAAACCATTATGAAGCTAAATCCTAAAAAAGCCATACTGACTCACCTGACCCATGAATTCGACCATGCCGCCCTCTGTGCTGAATTACCGGCAAAGGTCAGTCCCGCTTTTGACGGCATGATAGTCAAGCTATGAGCAAGGCCGGAAAAAAGGGCAAAAAAGCCTCACGAAAAAAGAAGCTATCCTTAAAGAAGAGTAAAAGGGCAAAGAGAAAACCTGTAAAAACCCCACACCGCCCGTTAATAAAACCGGAACTTTTAGCTCCGGCCGGATCCCAGGGGACATTCTTCGCGGCCATAGACGCGGGCGCCGACGCGGTTTACCTTGGAGGCATCGATTTTAACGCCAGAATGAGGGCAAACAACTTTACAAGACGGGACCTAGAAACCGCCATACCTTATGCCCATTCAAAGGGCGTAAAAGTTTATTTGACCCTCAATACTTTGATAAGGGAAAATGAGCTTGGGGCTTTGATTGACTTTCTGTTCTGGGTTAAGCAGGTCGGCCCCGACGGATTGATTGTCCAGGATTTTGGCGTGGCTTTACTGGCCGCCAGACACGCGCCTTCTGTGCCTCTTCACGCCAGCACTCAGATGGCCATTCACAATTCAGCGGGCGCCTCACTTATAAAAGAGCTTGGATTCAAGAGGGTTATTCTAGCCAGGGAATGCACTCTGGATGAGATAAGATTGATCCGTGAAAAATCCGGTCTTGAAACCGAAGTCTTTATTCATGGTGCCTTATGTTATTCAATTTCAGGCCAGTGTTACTTTTCGAGCTACCTGGGCGGCGCCTCGGCGAACAGAGGCAGATGCACTCAACCCTGCCGAAGGTCCTTCAGGTCCGGCAAAAAAGAGGGCGCCTTCTTTTCCACAAAAGACCTTTGTCTGGCGGAACGAATATTTGAAATTGCAAAGTCAAATGTAACCGCTTTGAAAATCGAGGGGAGGCTCAAGTCCGAGGCATATGTCAAGACGGTTGTCTCGGCTTACAGGGAGGCTATCGATTCCCTTCCAGAGCCACCCGACCTAAAAATAATAGAGAAGGCGAAAAAGGATTATGGCAGGCAGAAGTGTTTCGGTTTTTTGGATAAAAACCCATACTCGCCCATTGTAAATCCAAATCAGACCAGCGCCGGTCGGTTTATCTCAAAGGTGACATCGGTAAAAGACAACCGCCTTTTCTTTAATGCCCGAACTGATCTTGACGTCGGCGATAGATTGAGAATAATTGAGAAGTTCAAGGGGGATAAATCGGGATTTGTCTTAAAATCCTTTGAGAAAAAAAGAGGCAAAGGCAAAGAGGGCAAAAAAGAATACAAGTATAATATTCCTTTTGATCAAAAAGCCAACCCCGGGGATCTTATTTTCCTGCTGGGGAAAAAGATAGAGGGAAAAAGCAGGAAAACCTTAAGATCAAAAGAGAAGGAATTTCGCAGGAAGACAAGAGCCATAAAGAAAAGAAAAGAGAGAATAGAAGAGATACTGGGGAGCCTGGGCGCCGAGCTTATAGAACTTTCATCGAGGGTCAAAAGGCTCAACAGGCAATATGTCCGTATCGCCCTGCCGGACAACGGCAAAAACTTGAGACGGCTTATCGACAAGAAGGTTGATGAATATATTATTCCTGTTACCCATGATGAGGTAAAACAACTTCCAAGGAAATTGAAGAATCTTGTTGTGATACGATTGCCCTTTTTTATTCGGGAAAGGGAGCAAGGCAGATATAGACGGCTTATCAAAGAGGCGATATCAAGAGGGAACAACAGGTTTCTGATTTCAAATCCAGCCCATTTTCAAATGCTCGAGCCATTCCCTGAGGCTCGGATCCAGGTGGATTATCATTTTGGAACAGCGAATTTCGCGACTTTGCTGGCCATGGCCAAACTTGGAGGGGAACTGGTGGCGGTGAGTCTTGAGAATGACCAGGAGAATCTTGCCCTGCTTGTAAAAAAGTCATCTTCTTATCCCCTGGAATTAATCGCCTATGGCAGGCCCCCTCTTTTTACATCCGCGGCAAAAGCGCCCCTGCCTTTAACAAGAGC
>CAYSHR010000037.1:0-13485 GCA_964430795.1 uncultured bacterium | reverse complement strand
CATATCCATGCTTGGAAGAGCTTGAAACCTATTTGATCGCCCTCTGTATTGTCAGAGACCTTCCTGGTTTAGGAGGAGGCGCTGATACAGAGGCTTCCTGCAAGGGTGGTTATTGGAAAGAACTTCTTCTTGATGACAGCGCTCTTGTTGCCTTCAGGAACGAAATTGCTCTTGAGGTTGGTTCATGCGGCGCGTTGAATAACATAATCACAGCTTTTGTTTATCTTCCCGGACTTGCCGGCGCCACAACAGGTGCCAGTGGTGAGAACGCTGGAACCGCCCTTACGGGAACGGTTTTAAACGATGTTGAAGTGCGATTCGTAGCGGTTAATGGCGATATGTACCTTCTTTCAGATATCTCTGGAGAATCTGATCCTCTTCCAAATCCATATCTTGACAGAACTGATGACAGGGGAAAGGCTGAGATAAAATATTTGACCCAATTCCCAACTGTCTGTGAATCAACATACACATATATTTTATATGCTGATATCGGAGTATCAAAGACTTCAATTACTGTTGATTTTTCTGTGGCGGCCGAAGCTGAGGAGGAAGAAGAGACCGACGACGACGATTCGGCTGAATAAAATAAACTAATATACAAGATTTTCGATTTAATGATTATCGAGAATTAAACAGAAATTGAATAACAAGAACAAAGAAAAGCGCTCTGTCATAGGGCGCTTTTTAATTTTCATCCTTGCGATAATTCTTCTTTTTACAATTATAATTTTTCATCATTATGATTTTCATCAGATTGAGTTATTGAAAAAAGGGCATGGCTTTTTGGAAATAAGGGAAATTGATGGAAGGCTTATTGCCCAAAATAGATACAAGAAGGAAATAGTCATAGAGGAAATAAATGGAGATTTCGCCACTATAAAAACCCCGGGATTTCCAATAAAGACATTCAGCTTCCCTCCTTACAATGATTTGCTGATTTTTCATTATTTAAGTCCTGTGATTTTAAAAGTTAAAAAAAGAGGGCTTTTAACAGAAGAGATATCCCTTTATCCGCCAAACTGGATTCCAGCTTCGATTTGTGAACAGAGCGGAAAGTCGGTATTTATAGCTTTTAGATCCGCGCCTTATAAAGGGAAGGAAAAGTCATTTCCATATTATTTACCTGTTGTGAACCGCTTTCCTTTTGTAATATTGGAAGGTGAAAATGTCCTGGGCGGCAAGACGAATTTTCGTACAACCGGAGGTATGTGGGAATACGAGAACCGGCATGAGGAATCGGCTGGAATTTGGAACAGTGAATGCCTTTCTGATGGAAATATCCTAATTACAAGTCCAACCGGCCAGAACCTGATAAAGTATTCAATGACGGGCAACGAGATAATCTGGAAATCCAGGACCGGTAAAAGACCGGTGGCTCTCGCTGTTTCCGATAATAGCGGCGTTGCCTGGGTCGCCCATGGGCAGGAGCCCGCAATTTGGGTTTATAATCTTTCTACAGGCGCAAAACTTGGTGAGATAAAGACCGGCAGGGGCATCACGGGAATGAAAATATATAAAGAGAAAATAGTAGCGGTAAATCCACACAAAAGAGCGGTTTTAAAGATTGACCCCCTAACCAGGGAAATTAAAAAATTATATTTTGAAAGAGGAATACCCACGGATTTGATAATTCGTGATGATAAAATTCTTGTGGCAAACGGTGAATCAAGGGGTTTTTGGGAAGTCTCCTTTGATTTGGAAAAGTCAGTCCGGCAACCGTTTAAAAAAGGAAAATAAAATGAAATTCGCTATATTGCTTTTATCTCTATTTGTGACAATTATTGTAATTTCAGGGTTTTTTTTCTCCATTACGGGAAAGAAGAATTTAAAAGCAACAAGGTTTCTCGCATCATTTTTTACGGAAAACCAGGGACCGGAAAGGGTGCTCTCAATTGGTTTGTATGGCTGGGTTTTCTTTTTTTATCTGTCCATGGGCACACTTCTTTTTGTCTCTGTGATCTGCTTTTTTTATACTGTTGCCCTTATTCACGGAGAAATTTATCTGCTCCTTGACGCCATTGGACCTACCGCCGGAAATATCGCTGTTCACTTGATCTACCCCATTGAAATATTTCTTTTTGCCATCCTCATTCTTGTTTTGTTTTTAGGAAGCACCCAGATATTTACCGGCCCTATTGAGCCCATGTCCAAATTACATCTGAAAATCGACGGCATAAGTGATATGTGCAGAAAGATGATCAATATTCTTCTTGTTATTCTGCTCCTGGAACTTACAAAAACCGCCATATATTCTCTTCTGGTTACACCTGATGAAATGGGCGAGTTTTTCTCGAGTGGCGCCACGCCTATGATGAAACCAGTGGGGCTGGCTGTTCTTGTTGGCATGGCTCTGGTTTTAGGCGGGACAGTAATATTTCGACTGAAAAGCTTTAATAATGAGAAATAGAAGGATGAATTTGGCCGGAAGGAAGATAGTAGGAGGACTATTTTTGATAGTTGGAACTGCTTTCTTTATCTGGGGAATAGGTGATATTTCGAAACTTGCCGGCAGCGCCCAATCTTTCAGACTTCACCATGAGGTTACAACCCCCTTGTGTTATTTGATTTGTAAAATATGTTTTGGTCTTTTGTCAGGGAGTATCGCGGCATATTTCTTAAACATGGAAAAGAACCTGGGAATAAATCTTCTTATTGATGGTCAGGCTTTGCTGTTTCTCTCGGTTTTGTTAATAGCCGCGGGTCTTGTTTTGGAAAACGAGGCTTTTTTCACTCTCTATGACAATAAGAGTCTCCCTGTTCATCCAACGGAAATAGTCATGCATCCCAAAAGCGGATGGATGACAGTTGGGGATCATCTTCTTACTTCCATTATCGGTATAATTGGAATAGCCCTGTTTCTTGTCGTGACAAAAGAGAAGAAATGAATCTATCTCAATTCGGGATATTGCAATGAGAAAAAGAAATAAAATAGAAAAACCCAGCCATCAGCTAAACCAGAGAGGGATAAAATGAAAAAATCCAAACCGAGAAAAGGGGTGTTGAGATTTTCCCATTTAAAGAAGATAAAAAGGATATCCTCAATAAGCGTATCGCCCGAAGGAGGGCACATCCTTTTTCAGGCGGATGATCATGACCCGGTTGAAAACAAAGTCACAAAATCAATCTATAGGATGCGCCTTCGTGACCGATGGATGACTCTGTTGACTCCCGGGCCGGGCAACCATACAAACCCGATATTTTCACCTGACGGCAAGGAGGTCGCTTTTGTCAGTGACAGGGAAAAGGAGAAAGGCGAGCAGATATGGGTAATGCCCACAGGAGGCGGCGAAGCCCGGCGCGTTACCAAAGGCTATGGGTCTGTTGGAAGCATGGTATGGGCGCCGGATTCCAAGAGGATCGCTTTTTCAAGGAATGTAGTTGTTTCACCTTATCTAAATGAAAATAAAAAGGGTGGAGCGATTTTAGAAAAGGCGCCGCAAAGGTCCAAAATCTACGGTCTTGTAAATCCAAAATCGTCTGCACGAATTGAGGATGAACTTCTTTTCAGACACTGGGATCACTGGACAAACCGGACAAGAAGCCACCTTTTTATTGTGGACGCGACAACAAGCAAGATGAATGACGTGACTCCTTTTGATATGGACGTGCCGCCGATTTCACTGACTTCCTCCCGGGATTTTGGTTTTTCTCCTGATGGTCGGGAGCTGGTTTTTACTATGAATCCTGACAAGGATGTCGCCCTGTCTACTAACAATTCTCTTTTTGTGATTCCGATTAAAGGCATTAAATCCGTCGGCGAAATTAAGTGCGTTTCAAACAGCGACGCCTGTGATATGGGCGCCAGATATACAAGGGACGGAAAATATATTGTTTATCTTGGAATGAAAATCCCAGGGTATGAATCCGACAAAACGAGAATAAAAGTTTACAATCGAAAAACCGGCAAAACAAAAATATACCTGGATCGATTTGACCGCAGCCCTGAGGAATTTTGCTTTTTTGGCGATGATCCTGATAATCGGATTTGTTTCAAGGCTCAAAATAAAGGCCGGTATTGCCTTTATAGTTTGAATCTGAAAAACGGAAAAGTCGCTCAGCTTACCCGAAAAACAAACAATACCGGATATTGGCCTGTCCCCGGAAGTGATAACTTTATCGTTGCCAGACAAAGCCTTACATCTCCAAGTGATCTCTATCTTCTCCAGCCTGGTAAGGGTTTTAAGCCCGATTTAAATATTGGCTCTGTTCACAAATTGCCGGATCAAGCTATCTCCAAGGCGAAAAAGATCACCGATTTTGGAGCTGTTCTAAATAAGGTAAAGATGAACAAGGGAGAGGAATTCTGGTTCAAAGCCGAGGATGGCGTAATGATTCACGGTTTTCTGATAAAGCCTCCAAATTTCAGAAAAAGCTCCAAATATCCCATGATACTCCTTATACACGGAGGTCCCCAGGGCGCGTTTATGGATGATTTTCACTTTCGCTGGAACGCCCAGATGTTTGCGGCCAGGGGCGCGGTTGTGGCTTTTTTAAATCCCAGAGGGTCAACTGGATATGGACAAAAATTCACCAACGAGATTTCCGGTGATTGGGGCGGCAAGTGTTACAGCGATATTATGAGAGGGGTAAATTATCTGGTCCGAAAATATAAGTTTATCGATAAAACCCGTCTTGGCGCCGCCGGGGCTAGTTTTGGTGGTTATATGGTGAACTGGATTTTGGGGCACAGCCGTCGCTTTAACGCCCTTGTTTCCCATGACGGTGTTTTCAACGCGGAAAATATGGCTTACACTACAGACGAACTTTGGTTTGACGAATATGAACACGGCGGTATGCCCCACGATAATCGGGACGATTTTATTAAATACAGCCCTCATATACATGTGAAAAAATTCAAGACTCCTACATTGGTAATTCAAGGCGCCAATGATTTTCGTTGCCCGGTTTCTGAAGGCATTGGCCTGTTTACCGCTCTACAGGTTATGGATGTGCCTTCAAAATTCCTCTATTTTCCAGATGAAGGGCATTGGGTGCAAAAACCGGCTAACTCTGAAGTCTGGTACAAGGAGGTAGTGGATTGGCTGATGAGTTACCTCAAGTAATGAACGATAAATTTTATTCAACCAATCAGAAAATATGGCTCGCCACAAAGGTCTAAGAAGTGTTCCACGGGGTAAAGAATAAAGTATATCTGTTTCATCGAGACCCAAATGGCGCCCTTGGTTTTGTGATTCGGATTGGAAGATGGCGGCAGAAATGGAAGGTGTGGCAAAGGGGTCTTCTATTATTGGTCATCACATTCTATCTTATACTTAAAATAGAAAAATCCATAAGAGACATATTCATACCCGCAATTAATAAAGGGATAAGCGCGGAAGAGAATGTTCAAGCAAATTTCCTTATTTATCTTGATTCTCTTTTCTACGTTCTGTTGATTCTCCTGGTAATTTCTGTTTTGGCTTATTGGGCTGGGTGTCCCGAAGGTAAAAGAAGGTTGTTTTTGATTCGCAAAGGACGCCCTATATGGACATTTCTAATTTATACGCCTTTAATATCATCCGCTTTGATCTTGGGACCAGGGTTGTTGAGCCAGGGATGGTCTTCCACCGGTTTACAGGGCATATTGCCTCATTCATATTACATTTCAGCCGCGGTAATAACGTCATTCTGTTTTGGCCTCTCCTTTGCTGATATAGCAGCCAAGCCAGGAGCTGTCAGATGGTGGAGCCTGCCCTTTCTATTAATTCCTGTATCATCTTCCGTTTTTTTCCCACTTTTATGGTGGAATGCTCTGACCGGCTGGTTTCCAAGCCGATACTGGAGTATCTGGCGGCCGGTATTATTGGCGTGCACTATCCTTATGCCAATTCTCGCCTATCCGGTATCCCAACCCTTTTTCCGCGACTTACCATCATTAGAAAAGACCGATGTTAAACAAGTAGGAAAAATCACAGGATATGGCATGCAAAAGATGCCTGGAAGTCATGGAGTTTATATTTCATGCGTCAACAGCCTGCAATATTTCAAGCGACTTCCAACACGCTGGATTATGTCTGAAAAACTGGATACTCAGTTCGGATGGGACGAGGCTTCATTTGATTTCAATAGAAAAAAGGCATATGTCTATGATGGCAATTCAGGCAATCTACATATATTTCAAATTGAAGGACTGGGAAGAAAATCCGTCTTTCCTGTCCCATATAATTTTTTCCCTTTTCGAACAGGCGCCACCCACCAGGCTTATGATCCTAAAAAAGGAATTTTGGCAATTGGAGAGGACACTCCATTTATTGTAACTCTAAATGTTGATCCGGTAAAAGCACGGCAATCATTATATCTGGGGGACAATTTGAGGAAAGTAACCCGAATGATCTCTGTTCCCTCCAAAGGGGAATTGCTTTTACTGACCGAGAAAGAACTCCTTGCGTATAACTTGGAAGATCTGAGGCTGAAAAGATCAGTCAAATTACCGGGCATAGCCCATGGCTTTTGTCTGGACCAGGAAAATAACAGGGTTTACGTGAGTTTCCCAAAACGCATGCGCCTTGAGATTTATTCTCTTGATGAATTCATATACGTAGATGGAACCAGCGCGCCGGCCGGCGCAAGACCGGTGGCCATCGACCACGTTAACAATCTATTGTTCATCGGCTCTATCAGTGGAATTCTGGAGATCAGAGATATGGAGAATCATTCTCTTATAAACCGAATTCGTCTAGCTCCATGGATTCGTCGAATCGAGGTTTTTCCTCAATTTGGTGAAATCATGATCACATCGAGGTCGGATCCAATCATATGGAATTACCAATCCCAAAGTTCCGCAATGGGAATACGTGATTGGTTTTTGTATTTTATGGAGAGAATTATTCAGATTGGATTCAAAGCAGCCCAGGAGCAGGGGTGAAGGATTTCTAAACTATAAATCGGTTAATCGAATGAACCACAGACATAACCCAATTTCCGGAACTGTAAACAGGATATACGATTTTAACCGGGGTTTGGTTGAGCCTTTAAATTCCATATTGAGGTTTGTAAATAAATTTGAGCACCTGCACATTTTCTATCGATTGATAATTCTCGCCGCCATCGCGATTTTATTGGCTTTCCAATTATACCGGTTTACGAAGAGCATACTCATTCCTCAAATTAAGTTAATCGCTGAAATTCACGAAGAGACGCCGGTCTACGCCTTTATCTATTTTGATTTTCTTTCAACGATTGTACTGATCATCGCTGTTATTTTCATTCTTTGTATGGTTGCGGGAAGTCCTGGTCTATCAAGAAGGTTGCCCCTTATTAAATCCGGGCACCCAATCATCACTTTTTGTCTCTACACGACAATTATCTATGTAGCGCTAAAATATATACCTGGTCTGGTTGTGCTTGGGAAATTTGTCGCTCCCCATGAAAGCTATGTAGGGCAAGTGAAATTGGCGGCTTTCTGTTTTGGCCTTTCTTTGGCGGACGTCGCGGCTAAACCGAAGCCGTTACGATGGTGGACATTGATTTTTATTATTCCATTTCCCACAACAGCCGCTTTTCCCCTGTTGTGGTGGAATGTGGCGCAAGGTTGGGCGCCAAGCCGAATATGGATAATCTGGAAGCCGATTTTATTGGGGGCTAGTTGCCTGATGCCTATACTTTTTTATCCAACTTCCCAGCCTATCCTGCCTGATCTCCCAAGGTATAACCAAAAAAATACAAGGGTCCTTGATAATGAACTTGCATTGGGTTGCTATGGAATAGAACGAACTCCGGGAAGAAGTGAGATTTACGCCAGATGTATTCCATCTCTTTGCAGATTTGAGAAAAAAAAGGGGATTTGGGGCAAGAAAAATTGCCAAAGCGAGACCTTTCAGTTCAATGAAGCAGCTATTGATTATCAGAAAGGGGCAGCCTATTTATATGATGGCGAGAAAGGCAATTTACATGCTTATTCCATTCCCTCTTTGATAAAAATAAAAAAGACGAAAATACCGGTTGAGGACTTTCCTGTTCGTATGGAAATTTATCATACCTGTTTCAATGGCGAGGGCCAAATTATTATTGGTGAAAATGATGGCGCTTTAGGGGTAATAACCGGAGAAATCGGAAAATTGAACAAGATGAAGTTTCTTTCCAGAGCTGACGGTCAGATTCATCGCATACTATGCCTTGTAGAAAATAATGAGATGCTATTGCTTCAAGCAAATAGGTTGTCTCTATACAACACAAACACCCTTTCTTGTGAAAGATCGGTGGAATTACCTGATTTCAGTTATGGAATGTATTATGATTCCAAATTCCGAAAAATATATGTTGGCCAGCCGGAAAAAATGGAAGTCCTTGTTTACGACTTTGATACATTTGACCTGTTGGACAGGATTAACGCGCCCGCCGGAGTCAGGGCAATCGGCTTGGATCACCAGCGAGGCTTACTTTTCTTTGCTTCTTTCTCAAGCGTGGTCGAGGTTCGGGATGTGAATGATTTTCATCTGATAAAGAGAAAACGACTTGTTCCATGGGTAAGGGACTTGGAAGTAATGTCCGACCAGGGTGAGTTAATAATTTCTGGACGCGTTGAACCTGTAGTTTGGAAATATGAAATGCGGGATGAAAAATCGGGCTTTTTTGAAAGACTGATGTTTCTAGGCGAAAAGATTATCAAGTTCGCTCTCTCCATGTCAAAAAAAGAGAAGGAAGTCATTTTGGATTTGCATTCGAAAACCGCTTTCAAATGCCCTGAAACAGGCTTGCTTGGTGGTCTTGAGTCAGGAACTGTTCAGGTATGCCTTTTTGATGATGTTCAAAAACGAATGGCAATGATCCTTTTGTCAAAAGTGGGGTATGATGTTCGTTCCTCAAACAATCCGGATGAATGCATTAATGATTTTGAAAGAGAAAAAGAGGTCATTGGGGCAATTATCATTGATGGGGAATCGTTGTTAAAAATGCGAAATTCAATATCAGCGAAATTTTATCAAAAATCCCTAATCGCCATGTTCCCTCCAGAGAAAGCTGATGTTTTCCCGGAACGGAAACTGATTAACTACCCAATAACCTACAGAAATCTCATTGATAAAGTTGGCGAAATGATTAATCAGCAAAAGTAAAAGATGGTGCTATGCCGGCGAAAATTTATCTTTGCCCGCGCCACATACAGGGCATGCCCAATCATCGGGAACGTCCTTGAATGTTGTTCCTGGCGCGATCTGGTTTTCCGGATCACCCGCGTCTGGATCATAAACATATCCGCAGATGTCGCACACATATTTTTTCTTGCCGGAATCGACCGAGTCCACCTTCTCTTCTATTGGCGCCTGATAGGTTGGCGCGTTTTTTGGCGACTTTCCTTTTTTTACATGGTGATAATAGGAATATGTCAGGGTTGTGCCCTGTTTTAAAACTTTTCCAGAAACCACTTTGCCAACGAACATGGTGTGAGTGGCGATATCCATTTTTCCGATTACCTTTACCTCAAAAACAGATAAGGCGTTATCAATAACCAAAGGGCATCCTGTCGCGCCGAGATCGAAATTGATTCCCTCAAACTTGTCCAGGTCCCTTCCGGACTTAAACCCAAAAACACCAATAAAGCGCATAGGGGTTTCCTGGTCCAGAACCGAAACCGCGAAATGCCCGCTTTTATCAATCAAGTCGTGAGTAAGATTCTTCCTGTTGACGCAGACTCCAACCATATAAGGATCGGATGAAAGCTGAATTACAGTGTTCGCGATCTGTCCGTTTTTTTTCTCGCTATAAGCCGCGGTGACTACATACATTCCGTAGTCAATATTATGCAGCGCTTTAGGATCAAATCCTTCCAAATCCATACCCTCTATTTGATAGGTCTACTTGCAGATTTCATCAAGCCGGCCGGCGACTTTCATGCCCAATTCAACACATCTGTTAATGCCGGCGTCATCGGGCACATATTGAAGATTAAGACTGTCCCACGCCAATTCGATTTTCATGGAATTCAGATATTCAGTAATTACGTTAACGGCTTCTCCGCTCCATCCATATGAGCCGAAAGCGGCGCCTATCAGATTTTTCGGTTTCAACCCCTCAAGGTAAGTGAGAATATCAGCCACCGAAGGGTAAATATGGTTGTTCAGCGTGGGCGACCCAACAACCATGGCGCCGGCGTCGAGTATTTCGGCGGCAACGTCACTTCTATGGCATGAACTCAAGGGAAGGAGCTTTACTGTCGCGCCCCCTTTATAAAGACCTTCCCCTATGGCTCTGGCCATAATACCAGTGCTTTGCCACATGGTGTCAAAAACAATTACAGCTTTTTTTGTGGGCGCCTGTTTTGCCCATTTTCCATAAAGCTTGACGATCTTTCCAATATCCTTTCTAAAGATCGGGCCATGATCAGGCGCGAGATACTTTATGCCAAGGTTCATGTTCCCAATGTCACCTAATAACTTTGTGACAACAGGGGAAAAATGAAGAAGGATATTAGCGAAATATTTAGCAGCCTCATCTTCCCACCAGCAAACCTCATCATCAAACCGCTGCTGTGAAGCCATGTGCATTCCAAAAGCGTCCTGGGAAAATAGAATCTCATCCTCAGCCAGATAAGCGAACATACTGTCAGGCCAATGGAGCATGCGGGTTTCCTTGAAGGTCAACCCCATGTTTCCAAGGCTTAAGGTCTGCCCATCATCCACACACTCGATGTCTTTAAGGCCGAAATGTCGCAAAAGAGCCTTTTTCCCCATTATCGACGCGAAAACTTTTTCAGGTTTAACAACGTGGATAAGGTGAGCAAGGGCGCCGCTATGATCCATCTCGGAGTGATTGGATACAATGTAATCAATTTTTTTTGGGTCAACAACCGACGAGATTCTCGAAAGCAATTCGTCTTTGAATGGGGCTTTGACTGTATCAACAAGGGTAATCTTTTCAGCCATAATAAGGTAGGCGTTATAGGTTGTGCCTTGTGTGGTTTTGTACCCGTGAAAATCACGGATAGCCCAGTCAATCGCCCCCACCCAATAGACGTTATCACTTATTTTTATTGCCTTTAAGGCGCTGTTCATCAAAGGCTCCAAGCCTTACTTGTTTAATTTAAATCCTAATTTTTAGCGGAAAAATGATCTTTACCCGCACCGCAAATCGGGCAAACCCATTGATCCGAGACATCTTTAAATTCTGTTCCTGGTTTTACTTCATTATCAGGATCACCCTTTGCAGGGTCATAAACATAACCGCAAATTTCACATACGTACTTCATTTTAGTAACCTTTCCTGTCAGTAAATACTTTTTTCAAGGTCAACTTTGCCCTTAAAGGTTTTATAGATAAAGGCAGTATATACCAAAACAATAGGTAAGCCAATAAGAGCGACAATAAGCATTACTTTTAATGTCAATGGTCCGGATGAGGCGTTTGCCAGAGTAAGGCTCCATTCCGGGTGGCCATAAGCCGGCACCAGGCTCGGGAACATAGCCGCGCCGACAAGCCCCATCAATGAGGCGATTGCTAAAGCGCTGCTTATAAAAGCTGTTTTCGCGCTATCCCTTTTGTTGTAATAGCCGATCATGCCAATGGAGAAAATCGCTAAGGCCGGTATAGCCCAGAGCACCGGAAAAGAGAAAAAGTTTTGAAGAAGATGACGTTGGAAAACAAAGGTGAAAAGAGTAGCTACGCCAAAGAGGGCGATATATGCTTTCCACGCGTTTTGCGCCCAGCCTTTTGCCGATTTAGCGAGATCCCCTTCAGTTTTTATCACAAGATATAAGGCGCCATGGGTGGCGAACATGACAAACCCCAAAAGACCGATAACAAGGGCATAAGGATTTAAAAGGCCAAAAAATGAGCCGGCGAAATGCCCTGCCTGGTCAAGCTTGACCCCTCGCAGGAGGTTTCCAATCGCCACTCCAAAAAGAAGAGCCGGGACCATGCTGCCTACCGAGAATGCCGTGTCCCATCGGCTTCGCCATTTATCGTCATCGATTTTGCCTCTGAACTCAATGGCTACCGCCCTGAAAATAAGCCCGGCAAGAACAAGCATAAGAGCGAGATAGAAACCGGAAAATACTGTAGCGTAAACCATGGGGAAAGCCGCGAAAATAGCGCCGCCGCCGGTTAACAGCCAGACTTCGTTTCCATCCCAAACCGGGCCGATGGAATTTAAGAGGATTCTTCTGTCTCGGTTTTTCTTTGTAAACAGGTGCCATATTCCAACTCCAAGATCAAAGCCATCCAGTATGGCGTATCCAGTAAGGAGAACTCCAACAAGGAGAAACCAGATTACTTGTAAGGTGCTCATGATTTAACCTCCTCTTCTTTGGCTGTTTCAAAAACAGGTTCCGGTCCGGTCTCCAGTTTTCTTTTAAGGACAAAATAGAAAGCGTAAGCAAGGAGCGTGTACATCGCTAGAAAGAGCATCATTGAAATTACGATCTGATACCATGGAACAGTTATTGAAACTCCTTCAGAGGTTTTTAACAAGCCATATACAATCCAGGGCTGCCTTCCCACTTCAGCGGCGATCCAGCCAAGCTGGTTGGCCAGGGTGGGATAGAGAAAGCCGGGTAGGAAAAGATATAGGATTAATTTGTTTTCAAACAGGGTCCCCTTCCTATATAGAAATATGGCCAATGTAGTAATGATAATCATCAGCACTCCCAGGCCGACCATGCCGTGATAGGAGACTGAGGTTAAAAATAAAGGAGGCCACTCCTCTTTAGGCCATTCCTTGATTCCTTTAACCTCTGTGTCAGTGGAGTGACCGAGCATCAGGCTCAACATCCCGGGCAATCTGATATCCATGTAGGTCTTTTCCGCGCTTTCGATGGGTAGACCGAAAAGGGACAGTCCGACATTCGTTTCCGTTTCCCATTGCCCTTCAAAGGCAGCCAGTTTCAGTGGTTGATATTTCCAAACATAAATTGCCGAGGCGTGCCCAGTAACTAACTGGCCGTATGATCCTAAAAGAGCGAAAACAAGGGCGATGATAAAAGATTTTCGCGCGAAATCCTGATGTTTCTTTTTGATCAGATAATAGGCGGATATGGAAAGCATGACAAAAGCGCCTGTTGCGATGGCGCTGACAATAACGTGGGAAAAGCGCTCAATAGTTGAATGATTGAAAACCGATTCCCAGAAATTCACAAGGATGGCTTGCCCGTTTACTATTTTATGCCCTGCCGGTGTTTGCTGCCATGAGTTGGCGACAATAATCCAGAAAGCCGACAATGTTGAGCCGATGGCCACCATCAGGGAGGAGAACCAGTGAACCTTTACGCTGAGGCGCTTCCATCCAAAAAGAAGCAATCCCAAAAAGGAAGATTCAAGGAAAAAAGCGAAAACACCTTCAATAGCCAGAGGCGCGCCGAATATATTTCCGACGAACCGAGAATACTCCGACCAGTTTGTTCCAAACTGAAACTCCATTGTAATGCCTGTGGCAACGCCCACCGCGAAAACCAGGGCAAAGATATTCAGCCAGAACTTGGCTAAAACCCGGTAGACCTTTTCTCCAGTATTTTTGTACTTGGTCATGATGAAGAAAATTATCCAGGCCATGCCA
>CAYSHR010000036.1:0-13510 GCA_964430795.1 uncultured bacterium | reverse complement strand
TTTTGACATCACCAAATGCGAAAATCTCTGCATCGCCGGAGGAGTGGGGCTCAACTCGGTGGCAAATCACGTTGTACTTGAAAAAACTCCTTTTACGAATATTTTTATTCAGCCCGCCGCCTCGGATGACGGCATTGCTCTTGGCAACGCCCTGTTTGGCCATTATGTTCTTGCCGGTTTGCCAAAGGCGCCCTTTTTTGATATGGGAGACGCCTGCCTTGGGCGAGATTACCCGGCGGATGAAATCGAGAGTTTTCTAAAGGCCTATTCTGATCAAAGGCTTAAAATCGAGTATCTGCCCAGCATGCCATTTATTGAAAAGGTTGACCTGCTTTATAAAACCGATCCCGCCACTGATTACACAAGAGTCGAGATGGACTTCAATCCCAAGCGGGGGTTGTATGAGATTGAGGTTGACGTAGCGGGCGCGGACCTTGTGGAATATGAGTTTGAGGTAAACGCCGCGAGCCCCAAAAGTTATATCTATAAACCTCCTGTGGATAAGAATCCGAATGAGCAAAAATCAAAAGGCTCCCCTGATTCCCGGTTTATTAAGTGCGACGTGCAGGCAAAAACGTCTGTGGAAATCGACGCCCCGCCTTTGGATCCCTTTGAGAAGTTTCTTAATGACAATCTTGACGTGGCTGGAATCCTGGACGGCAAAAGAGCTTTCATCGGACCTGAACACGTTGTCATCGATCCCACAAACCGCTGTGACAATAACTGTATCGGTTGCTGGACAAGGTCCCCTCTTCTTGGCGGCGCCGCCGCTGCTGAGGATTGGAAAAAGCAGCAGATGTCCACAGAGCGCCTTTGCGGTCTTGTTGACGAACTGGCGGACATGGGCACAAAGCGCCTTCGTTTTACAGGGGGTGGGGAGCCCTTTGTTCATCCTGGGATTATGGAAGTGCTAAGAAAGGTCAAAGAGCGCAATCTGATTTCGGCGGTGACCACCAATTTCTCCGCTCTGACGCCGGGTAAGGTGGAAGAGTTGGCCGGCCTTGCCATTGACGAGATTACAGTTTCTCTCTGGGCCGGAACTCCTGATGTCTACAGTAGAAGCCACCCGAATAAATCCCAGACAACCTTTGAGAACATTGAGTCAAACCTGCGCCTCTTGTGCGCTAAAAAGCCCAAAGACAGCAAAGTAATTCTGGCCAACGTAATATTCTCCATGAATTTTATGGAGACAAGGCAGATGCTCGACTTCGCCCTTCGAGTCGGCGCCGACGGAATATATTTTACTGTGATAGATTCGGTTCACCTGCGCACAGACGGCCTGCTTCTGACTCCTCCCCACATAAAAGTTCTGGAGGATCATATCCTTCAGGTAAAGGAAAAAGTGGACAAAATAAAAGAGCGGGGAAGAGACTTTCTTCTCGATAACTTTCATGGTTTCTTAAGGCGAATCAGGGGAATCGGCGCTGTTACCGGCGACTATGATAAAATCGCCGTTGATGAAATTCCCTGTTACATCGGTTGGATATTTTGCCGGATTTTACCTGACGGCAACATCTCCCCCTGTTGCAGAGGCGTTGATCTTCCCATGGGAAATATCGCGAACAGGGGCTTTTCAGAGGTCTGGAACAATAATAAATATAAAGAGTTCAGGCATATGGCTTTAAAGGAAAAAAAGAACCACCCCTACTTTAATAAAATGGCTTGCTACCGCACCTGTGATAACCTTATGCATAATGAGCAGGTGCACGAAAAAATATCCAGGCTTACAGCCAAGGAAAAAGAGCGAATCGTGGAATTTGTGGTAAAGAGAAGGAGAATCAATTGACTAAACGAGCTTTAGTAACAGGGGGCGCCGGCTTTATTGGCAGCCACATGATCGACCGGCTCCTGTCAGATGGCTACCAGGTGACCACTATTGACAACCTTTCCACGGGCCTTTTGGAGAATATCAATTCCCAATGCCGGTTTATTAAAGGTGACGTGTCAAACAGGTCCGACCTGGCCGGCGCCTTTGATCCGGCTCCTGACGTGGTTTTTCACATTGCGGGGCAGGCCAGCACCATCAGAAGCTTCGCCGACCCCTTTGATGACATCAATGTAAACGTACATGGAACGGTTAACACGGTGCTGGAATGTATCGACAAAAAAGTACCACGCCTTCTTTTTGCCAGTTCCATGACCGCTTATGGACACCCTGACGCCCTGCCTGTAACAGAATCTTTAAATCTCCTGCCGGTCAGCTATTACGGAATCACAAAGATGGCCGCCGAGAGATACGTTCATTCTACAGCCGGCAGAAATGATCTCGATTTTGACTTTGACGTGACCTCGTTTCGCATGTTCAATGTCTACGGCCCGCGCCAAAGCCTTGATAATCCATACCAGGGAGTGGTCGCGATTTTTATCGCCAATGTACTTAGAGGGCGCCCTATAGTTATTCACTCCGATGGAAAGCAGTCCAGAGACTTTGTTGAGATTTCCGATGTTGTTGACGCGTGGATGCTGGCCAGGGAGAGTGAAAAAGCAAAGGGAGAGGTTTTTAATCTGGGCACCGGGACTCGTAAAACCATTAACGAACTGGTCCGGGCTGTTCTCGCGGCGGATGGGCAATCCATGGATTCATATGACGTGAGTTATGAGCCTGTGCGACCGGGAGATCAGAGGCACATGGAGGCTGATATCTCAAAAGCCGGAGAACTTCTGGGATGGAATCCGGAAGTGGGTTTTGGGAAAGGCATGGCCAAGACCTTTGAATGGGCAAAAACTCAGGAGGAAAATAAATGAAAGCCATTGTAACAGGCGGCGCCGGATTTATCGGGTGCAATACCGCCGCCAGGCTTATAAATCAAGGGCATCAGGTAATAGTCATTGACGACCTTTCAAGAAAGGGCTCTGAGAAAAATCTTAAATGGCTCAAAACAGTGGGGGATTTCCAATTTCTTAAGATCGACATACGGGATTTTGAGGCTCTTAAAAAAGCCATTGAAAAAAACGCTGATGTTCTATTCATTATGCACCTGGCCGCCCAGGTCGCGGTTACCACAAGCGTCACCGATCCAAGAACCGACATGGAGATAAATCTTCTGGGTAGCTTCAACCTTCTCGAAGCTGTCAGGCAGACCGGCATACGCCCTTTCATTGGCTTTGCCAGCACAAATAAAGTCTATGGTAAAATGGACGACCTCGAGGTTGTTGACAAGGGCGCCCGTTACCAGTACGCCCACGTTCCAGGCGCAAACGAGAAACGCCCCCTGGATTTCTATTCGCCTTACGGATGCTCAAAAGGCGCTGCGGATCAGTACATTCGGGATTACGCGAGAATCTATGATCTGCCCACCTGCGTTTTTAGAATGAGCTGCATTTATGGAAAAAGACAGTTTGGAGTCGAGGACCAGGGGTGGGTGGCCTGGTTTATAATCGCCGCGGTCCTTAAAAAGCCCATAACCATTTTTGGCGACGGCAAGCAGGTAAGAGACGTGCTTTTTGTCGAAGACCTTATTGATCTTTATCTCGCGGCTTTTAACAACCGGAAAAAATCCGCTGGGATGGTTTTTAACGCCGGCGGCGGGCCGGAAAATACCCTTAGCCTCCTTGAGCTTCTGGCTCATATCGAAAAAAGGCTGGAGCGAAAAATCCCTCTGGCCTGGGACGATTGGAGGCCCGGGGATCAGAAAGTCTACGTATCGGATATTTCCTTAGCTCGCGAGTCTTTGGGGTGGGAAGTCAAATTCGACAAAACAAAAGGCGTTGACGCGCTCATTGATTGGGTGTTGAAAAACAGGGAGATTTTTGAATAAAAACGGATGGAAGCTTTAATGAGCATAATTACCAGGCTTAGATCTCAGCTTGTTAACATAAAGGTATTTCGCCCTTATTTTCCCGTTTTCAAAACTTTATGGGATGGCATAACCTTTCCAAAGGATTATCTTTTGGGAAACAAGTCCCGCCCTTTCCCTTCAATAATAAATTTTAACATCACCACCAGGTGCAATCTCAATTGTGAGTTCTGCTTTAATCACGATAATGACGTTGGGAGAAAAAAAGAGCTTTCATTAGACCAAATCAGGCAGTTCATCAAACAGAGCGCGAAATATCGTCCCGGGTTTTTTCTCACAGGAGGCGAGCCTTTTTCCAGAGGCGATATTTTCGAAATCATTGACGCCATAAAAAGGTATGATCTTCCTGTGGGCATTGTGACAAACGGCGCCACACTTAATGAGAAAAAAATCGACCGCCTTGTCAAACTTGGCGTTGATGTAATGGTTGTAAGTTTTCACGGCACAAGGACAACTCACGACAAGGTTGTCGGACAAAAGGGCGCCTGGGACAAAACCCTTGCCGCTCTTGATCTTTTATCGAAAAAAATGCCAAGCCCCGGTCCCATGATAAACTACGTTATAAGCGAAAATTCCGTTGGCGATTTGCGGGATTTTCTGGATCATGTACGCCCAATGGATAACATTGTCACAAGGCTTTCCCACCTAAACTTTCTTACCCCTGACGAAATTGAACGGCAGAAAACTTACTGGAACAGCCGGTTTCCCGATGTTCCTTTGAATATTCTGGCATACTCATATGAGTGTGACGCAAAAACCTTCGAGCCCATAAACAGGATACTGAAGGAGCCGAAATACTCCGATGTATTTACAAAACCGATTTTGTCGGACAATGACTTTTATACCTGGTATTCAAATGATTTCTCTCTTGGAACAAGATGCGTCTTTATCTGGAAGTCCACTTTTATCAACTCAAACGGCGATGTCTACCCATGCCAGTTCCTTTATATAAAAATGGGCAACATCGCGAAAGAGAATCTGGAAAATATATGGAACAACGACCTATACCGGAAATTCCGGGGAACCCTTAAAAACGGCCTTATGCCCGGATGTTCGAGGTGCTGTAAAACATGAGAATTCTCGGTATCGCCGATAATCACGCTTCTGGCGCGACACTGACGGCAAAGGGCAAAATCGTCTGCGCCGTCAACCAGGAGAGAGTCGACCGGATTAAAAACTCCGGCGTTTTTCCAAAAGGCGCCATAGCGCAAGTATTAAAGGGCGCGAACCTTTCTCCCAAGGATATTGACCTTGTAATTCTCGCGTCGGATATTACACCGAGCTTTATTTTGCGAGCGGTTAAACCATGGCACATGGAAATGAAAAAGAAGGCCGGCCAGTTCTCTTTACTTTATAATCTCTATGTGGTTTACCAGGTAGCGGCAAGGTATTTTATCAAACCGGTTTACTGGCTTGACAGATGGTTTTCCAGGTTGATTATTCAGAGAGAACTTCGTCGCCTCGGTTTTATCTGCCCTGTGCGAACCTGCGATCATCACGACGCTCATGTCTATTCCACTTTTCTCACCAGCCCTTTTAAAAAGGCTACAGTGATTACCGCCGACGCCATGGGTGACGGGGTAAGCGTGACTGTGGGAATCGGCGGTCCTGACGGAAAAGTAACGCGGATTTTCGAGCAGTCCGGCGCCACATCTCTCAACCCATATTACTCAAGAATCACCGAGTACCTTGGTTTTACTCCCAATCGTCATGAGGGAAAAATCACCGGACTCGCGGCTTATGGCGACCCGGAAAAACTTCTACCCCTTTTCAATAAACAGATGCGCTTTGAGAATCCGGGATTTACAAAACTCAAGCTGGCCACCGATTATAAAAAGGATCGGGGGTTTTACAAGAAGCTGAAAGCTCACACCAGGGAGGATAACGCCGCCGCGTGCCAGCGAAACCTTGAAATAGAGATGACCCGATTCGTTAAACATTGGATTGATATCACGGATATTGGCGATATTTGTCTTGCCGGTGGGATTTTTGAGAACGTAAAACTTAATCAGCGAATCCACGAACTGGAGAAAGTGGATAACGTTTATATTTTTCCCAACATGTCAGATGGCGGCCTTTCAACCGGCGCGGCTCTTTATGCCGCGGGCGCGAAACCCGGCACTATAACCAACGTGTTTTGGGGACCCAAAATATCTGAAAATGAAATTATCGAGGTGATAAAGGAGTCGGGGTTTGCCTATGAGGAACCTGAGAATCCGGCTGATGCTGTGGCCGATTTGTTGGCAAAGGGAGAAATTGTCTGCCGGTTTGACGGCGCCATGGAATTTGGCCCAAGAGCTTTGGGGCATCGATCGGTTTTGTCCGAGGCCACTGATCCCAAGGTGAATGATTGGTTAAATGATAAACTTATGCGCAGCGAGTTTATGCCCTTCGCTCCCGCTGTTTTAGATGAAGACGCGAAGAAGTGCTTTCTCAATATCAAAGGCGCGGAGCATACAGCCAGATTCATGAATATCTGCTTTGACTGCACAGATGAGCTCTCGATAAAATGCCCCGGAGTTGTTCACGTTGACGGCACCGCGCGCCCTCAATTGGTGCATCGGGAAGAAGACCCGGTTTATTATGAGATTATTCGCCGATATAGGGATAAAACCGGCCTTAAGGCGATTATCAACACCAGCTATAACATGCACGAGGAACCAATTGTCGCCACGCCGAAGCAGGCGCTGAAGGCATTTAAGCAAGGGCAATTCAAATATCTCCTTATGGGGCGCTGGTTGATTTTCGGGAAAGAGGAATGAACATAGAACTGGCTAAAAAACTGGCTTATCCCAGCCAGGTAATGATTCAAACCACGAGCAGGTGCAATTCCGCGTGTGTTATATGCCCTTATCCGTTATTGGAAAAAAATATTTCTCACGGTCAAATGGGCGACGCTCTTTTTGCCTCCATTATTGACGAGATTTCAGGATATCCTCAACTGGACAGGCTCATGCTTTATCTGATGAATGAGCCTCTTTGCGACAAAAAGATTATTTCCCGCATTAGTTACGCCCGATCAAAATTGCCTGAAACAGAGATTTATATTTTAACAAACGGAGTAAATCTTACTAAGGAGATAGGCGCCCGCCTTATGGACTCAGGGCTTTCGTGGATAGGAATTTCGGTTCACGCCATGGAAAACCAGACCTATAAAAAAATTACCGGCAGAGACGATTTTGGAAAGATAAAGGAGAGAATATCCCAATTCGTCAAAAAGGCCATGGAAATAAACGGGCAGGATTTTGTTCAGGTAAACATCACGCGGGTAAGACCTTATGTATCCCAGGAGGAGTTTGAAAAAGCCGGTGATTACTGGCGTTCATTGGGTCTTTCGCGAGTCGATAGCGATAACGGATATATTTCCAGGGCGGGCAATGTTGAGGTCTTCGGCCATGATCCGGTGGATAGAGAAAGGGTAGTCGGCTGCGATACCCTCTGGGCATACAAAATGGCTCACGTTCTATATGACGGCACGGTGATTCCCTGTTGCATGGATTGGGGCAAAAAGGTTGTTTTCGGCAACGCCGCGAAAACCAGCCTCCTGGATATATGGAGAGGCAAAAAGAGGCTGGAATTTCTTGACGATCTTGGTTCGGGAAAATCTCTTAGTCCTGATTTTCTTTGCCGCGGTTGTGAGGATGCCATTTTAGCGCCGCTTGTTGAAAAAATTGAAGACGGCTTAAAAACAGCCTCCACTAAAAACAATGATTCGGATATTCTCATTGTAAATCCTCCGCCCTGGCTGCCTTACAGCCCTCCCCTGGGCCTTGCTTCTCTGGCCGGTTACCTTTGGGAGCGTGGCTTTTCCGCTGATCTTTTTGACGCCAACATCGAGCTCTTTGACAAAAGCCCCAAGAGCGTCAAAAAGCTCTGGGAATGGGAAGAGGGAATGACCTGGGAGAAGGCTTACCAGGTCAACAGGATATTTGGCGAAGAGCTGGAAAGGGCGGCAAAGAAAATCGCCGACCATCCGGCAAAAGTTGTGGGCTTTTCAGTGGCCAGCCGCAAAGAATATCCTCTTGCCGAAATCGTAAAAACCCTTGTCAGGCTGGCGCCGGATAAAACCATTCTTTTTGGTGGTCCCGGAGTCGCCCATCGGTCCGACCGGGACAGAGTCCACCAGTTAATCGGACCGGCGGTGGCGGCTACCGGCAAAGACATTCTATATGCTTTTGTTATTGGCGAAGGTGAAGGCGCCCTTGCTGAGACTATGAAGGCGTTGAGTCTTGGCAAAACCATCCAGGGTATTGACGGGCTCGCGATTTATAGAGAAAAAGGGCAGGCGTTTTTCCAACCTCGAAAAGTACTTGCCGACCTTAAAGATATGCCCTTACCTGATTTTTCCAAACTGCCTATGGAAAAATACACCCACCCCAGTCTCACCGTGGAGTGGAGCAGAGGGTGTATCGGGAATTGCTCCTTCTGCAATATCAGAGAGCTCTGGGGGCGCTACAGGACCAAGCCCGCTGACCGGGTGATAAAAGAGCTTGAGACCCTGACCAACGACTTTGGAAAAAGCTGGTTCTCCATATGTGACCCGGTAATTAACGGCAGACCAAAGGCTCTTCTGCAAATATGCGACGGCATAATCGAAAAGGGCTTAAAAATAAAATGGTCCGCCGGCATTTCCCCCAATCGGTCTGTTGATTTTAGTCTTTTTCAGAAGATGAAAGAAGCCAGCTGTTACAGACTTGAATTCGGTCTTGAAGCCGCGTCCGAGGATGTACTGAAAAAGATGGGAAAGAGATACACCAGCGAAACCGCCGGGAAGATGATGGCGGATTGCAAAAGGGCGGGAATTGAAGTTGTCCTATATCTTATTGTCGGCTACCCCGGAGAAACAGAGGAGGATTTTGAAAAAACCCTGGCTTTCCTGCAAAAACATGGCAAGGATATTGACCTTGTTCGCAGCGTAAACGGCCTTATTCTGGTGCCCGGATCACCCATCGAAAAGCAGCCGGAAAAGTTTGGGATAGAAACTCCTGATCGAAATAAACCGGGCTGGGTTTCAAAATGGAAAACAAAAGACCTTGAACCTGATAGGCGAGTGGTTAGAATAAATAGAGTCCTCGATCTTTTGGATTCCCTCTCCGTGCCTGTGGAGTTTTCAAACAAGGAGGAACTTCTGGACGACAAAGATTTATATTCCGGCCGGGTAAAAAAAATCGAAAAGCGCCTTTTGGACTTCGAAAATAAGATGAAGGGCTTTGCCGGTTTGCAGGAGAAGGTCCTTCGGGGAGAGCCCATCCGAAAGAACCCTTACGCCGGCCAGGTCGCTATGGTTCTATGCCCTGTATGGGGCACGGAAAACCCGCCTCTGGGTATATCCTACATGGCTTCTTTCCTTAAGAACCAGGGATGGTCGCCGTTAATAATCGACTTTAACATAGAGCTTTTTTTAAACAGCCCGGAGAATCTCAAGGCCCTTTTCGCTGAAGAGAATTTCAGGCATTGGACCGACCAAAAGAGCTTTGGCAGGATTTCGGCGGCATTCTCAGACCGGATCGACGGCCTTGTGGATACTTTGTTGTCCTTGGATAGAAAGGTCATCGGTTTCTCGGTCTATTCCCCAAACAGGCTTTTCACCATCGAGGTCTGCAAAAGAATAAAACAAAAGGACCCTGATAAAATCCTGGTAGCGGGAGGGCGGGGAGTATTTACCGAAAACGAGCGGCTCCTTTTTCCTCCGGACGCCATTGACTATTTTGTGGTGGGCGATGGAGAGGTTACTTTCGTTCCTCTTCTTGAGGCGATTTTTTCCGACAGAGATGGCGCGAAGCTTCCAGGCGTTGTGAGATTTGAAGGGCATCACCTGACCCGCCTTAATCCACGCCCTGTATATGAAGACCTCACCATCTTCCCCCACCCTACATGGGAAGAACTGAATCTTGACCTGTACACCGGCCCGGAATTGCCTCTTCTATTTTCCAGGGGATGCGTGGCTCATTGCACTTTCTGCAATGACCACAAAGCCATGGGGCCATACCGCAATCGTCCCGCCGAGCACATGGCCGCGGAGGTTTTTTGGCATGTAAGGGAACTTGGCAGGCGTTCCTTCAAATTCAACGATCAGCTTGTTAACGGCGACCTTGAAAACCTCGAACGTTTTTGCGATTTGATCATTGAACAAGGAGAACAGATAAAGTGGATCGCCCTTGCCCAGCCAAGGGGAGACATGAGGGACGAACTTCTTCAAAAGATGAAACAGGCCGGCTGCTTTACATTGAACCTGGGTCTTGAATCAGGGTCTGATAAAATTCTAAAACGCATGGGAAAGGGCTTTTCAGTCGCGGACATGGAAAAAGCCCTGAAACAGATTTTCGATTCGGGCATAAACACCATGGTCAATTTCATCGTCGGTTTTCCCGGCGAAACCGAAACCGATTTTCTTGACACAATGGAATTTATCAAAAGGAATCGGCCAAACATTTGCGGGGTCACAAGCGTTAACACCTGCATTGTTCTCGAAGGCGCGCCCCTTGATCTTGGCGCGAAAACCTTTAAGATTGAGTTTCCGGAAAAAGAGAAAGATGTTGGTTGGTGGTCTTTCGAAAATACGCCGGAGTTGAGAATGGAAAGGGCGCGACGCCTTGTCGCCCTCCTTGACGATCTTGCCATACCCCACCTTGTTTCAAACCTCAGAGAACAGGTTGCCGACCTTGACTTGTTGCAATTGCCTCAAGGGGTGGAAGTGGCCGCGCCCAAAACCCCTACGGACCAAAAGGAGCCATGGACCGAGGCTATTTGTCAAGGGGGCGACGATGGGTTTGACCTTGAAAAGGGCAAGCCTTTTTTTGAGGATATTGACAAATCCGAATCGGACATTCTCCTTCTTATGCTTCCGTCATGGGGAACCGATGTGCCGCCTCTTGGACTGGCATATCTGGCCGCGGCTGTTGACGGCGCGGGAATGAAGGCGACGGTCCTTGACCTCAATATCAAATATCACAACAGGGCAAAGGATCGTTCCCTGTGGAAAATGGAATCCTATAAATATTGGACTGATCCCGATTTTATCAAAGAGACTTTTCAAGATTTTTCCGACCTGACGGATCATTACATAAAGCAGATAGCCGGTCACCCCGCCCCCGTTTTAGGCTTTTCCGTTCTTACCGGCAATTTTCCTTTTTCTGTCCACTTCGCCCAAAAATTAAGAGGGGCCGCGCCGAAAAAAAGGATTATTTTTGGTGGTCCGGGTATTACCAACAGCTTTGATATCGCCACAGTAACAAAAAGCCAATGCGATTACATGGTCCTTGGCGATGGCGAGCAGGTACTTGTAAATATCCTCAAGTCTCTTAAGGATAATGTGGAGCCAAAGTTCAAGGGCATTATCAAAGTTGGAGACAAAATTGACTTTGACAATCTGCCCAAAGCTTTAGTCAGGGACCTTGACTCCATTCCATTCCCGACTTTCGAGCAGCTTGATATTGGCGAATATATGTCCGACGCGACACCCATTCTTACAAGCCGTGGCTGCATACGCCGCTGCGCCTTTTGTAACGATCATCACATAGGGCAGAAATTCCGCCCCAGAGATCCTGGTGATGTTTTTAAAGAGATTAAATATCACGTTACAAAAAGAGGCGCCGATCGTTTTTCTCTTCTTGACGTTCTTATCAATGGGCGTCCGGTAATGCTTGAAAAACTCTGCGAGCTGATCATTGACTCCGGGGTCGAAATCAGGTGGGGCGGACAAGGTATTATTAGAAAAGAGATGACCCTTGAGCTTCTGAAAAAGATGAAGGCCGCCGGTTGCATGAGCATGGTTTACGGCATAGAAAGCTTTTCCGATAAAGTATTGAAGTTGATGAACAAGCCTTACACTCAGGAGCTTGCCAAGGAAATTTTACAAAGAACCCACCAGGCGGGGATTGAAACGATAACCAATATTGTTGTCGGTTTTCCCGGTGAGACTGATGTAGAATTTGAGCAGACATATAATTTTTTGAAGGACAACCAGGAGATAATCGATCAGGTGGCTTCCATATCCCCGTGCCTTATTAACCTGGGATCAAGGCTTTTTGAAAAGCACCAGGAATATGGCGTGCGCTTTCCAAAAACCGAAGGGTCCATAAAGTGGGATACGGCGGACGGAAATACTTTTGAGGTGCGGCGAAGGCGAGTGCTGGAACTGACCACCCTTTTGTCTAAAAGGGATAAAAGTGTTCACACGGTAAATCTCTATGACGAGAAAGAGGGTGAACTGGAGATAGTCGAGCATGAGCAGATCAATAAAAAGGAGGAATTCCCTCAATTAAAAAAAAAGCCAAAAGATAAAAAAGATAACCTAAAAAAAATTGCAAAGAGAGATGTTGACGCCCTTCTTCTTCTCCTACCGCCCTGGGGAATTGAATTTCCTCCCATGGGCATCGCCTCCCTGGCGACTTATGCCGCGACAAATGAATTTAACGTATTAGCGGAAGATAAGAATATTAAATGGTATGACAGTTGCGGCGATCATTTTAAAACATGGTGGGAACCGGAGAAGCTGAAGTTCTGGATGCCCGGGGAAAACCTCAACCGTATCCTCAATTTTTTAGAGCCCCAATTCAACCGCCTTATCAGCGACATAATCTCTTTGAGCCCAAAAGTAGTTGGGTTTTCCACAAATGAATCAAATCTGCACCTTACCAAAATCATAGCCAAGAGAATTAAAAAACAGCTTCCACAGATGATGATTATCTTTGGCGGACCTGGAGTGACCTGGCCCCTGGACAGGGCGAAGATTCCTGTTGATGCTCTTGATGGTTTTGTTGTTGGTGAGGGAGAAGGCGCCTTTGTAGAAATTCTTTCCCGTATCAGAAGCAATGACTCGTTGGAGAACATCGAGGGCTTTGTCGCGCCTGGAGAGGAAAACCAGGAAAACCTCAAGCCCAGAGAGCTTATTCGCCCCCTGGAATCAATTCCCGCGCCGGAATTTGGCGCCTTTCCTCTCCATCTCTATACCAAAAAAGATATCCCTCTGCTTTTCTCAAGAGGATGCACCGGGCGCTGCGCTTTTTGCAATGACTACCTTACAACACCAAAATTCAGGATAAAAAAACCCGGCGCTCTTTTTGAGGAAGTCAAGAAATACAAAAAGGAACTGGCTGCTTTTGAGTTTTCTTTTAATGATCTTCTTGTAAACGCGGACCTTAAGGCTCTGGAAGATTTTTGCGATCTTGTCATTGATAAAAACTTGCGCATGGCATGGACAGGGCAGGCTGTAATTGACAAGAGAATGGGTGAGAAATATATGGCAAAACTGGCAAAAGCCGGTTGCGTCAGTCTCGTATTCGGCGCGGAGAGCTTCTCGCCCTCTGTTCTGAAGTTAATGAGAAAACGATTCTCCCCGGATGACGCGGTCTGGGTTTTCAAGGCCGCGAAAAATGCCGGCATAGAAGTAATAATAAATATTATTGTTGGTTTTCCGGGTGAAGGGGAAAATGAGTTTGAACAAACGGTAGAGTTCATTAAAACAAATCACAAATTGATTGATCGGGTAAGCGCGTTGTCATCATGCATTGTTGTGGCCCAGAGCCATATTGAAAAGAATCCTGATAAATATGGGATCGCTCTGCCCAAACCGGAGCATTGGAAGCAATGGTATAGCAAAGACAAGGCGAATAATTACGAAATCAGAGTAAAGAGAATGGAGAAAATCCTCGATCTGTTAAATGCTCTTTCCATCCCCCACAATATGACAAATAGATATTCGGAGACCTTAG
>CAYSHR010000035.1:659-13572 GCA_964430795.1 uncultured bacterium | reverse complement strand
CCCCCCCCCCCCCCCCGCCCCCCCCCCCCCCCCCCCCCCCCCCCCCCCCCCCCCGGCCCCCCCCCCGCCGGGCGCCTACGGAATGAATATTCATATCTACTCCATGATCCTTTCGTATGCTTTACGAAATAGCAGTCCATTGCCTTTGATTATTATCGGCAAAACAGGTTGACTTCTTTAATGAAAAGAATCTTTCCGAAGGACGAATCAAGCCAATCTCTTTGAAAACTTTACAGAAGCCACGTAGAAAATCACCATTCCGAATCCAGCCAAAGTCAAAAGCTGGGGCCAGAGTTCGGCCACACCGGTTCCTTTTAAAAAAATCCCCCTGACGATTTCAAGAAAATAACGAAGGGGATTGAGTAAGGTCAGGTATTGAACCGCGTCAGGCATGTTCTCGATAGGGAACATAAAACCGGAGAGCAGAATGGCCGGCATAATAAATATGAAAATCACAAACATGGCTTGCTGCTGTGTGGCGGAGATTGAGGAGAAGAAGAGGCCCAGCCCTAGAGTGGAAAAAAGAAACAGAGCTGACGCGGCAAATAGAAGTGGGATACTACCATGAATGGGCACATTGAAATGCCAACTGCCCATGGTGACGATAAGAGCGACATCGATTATACCCATTATGCCAAAAGGCGCCAGTTTGCCAAGTATCAATTCCCAACTGGCGATGGGGCTGACTATGAGCTGCTCGATTGTGCCGATCTCCCGCTCTCTTGTAAGGGCCATTCCCGATAGCAACATGGTTACGACAAGAAGAAGCATGCAGGTAACTCCGGGCACCATGTAAAAATCACTTCTAAGCTCAGGGTTATACCAGACCCTGATGGCGGGATTGATTCCAGGAAGGGCGCCGGAGAGGTTTTTGTCGGCAAGGGCGGCCATGGTTTTTATCTTGTCTGTTTTTTCCTTTGCCGCTTTTTGTGAATACTCAAGTATTATCCGCTGGGTATAGCCTCCGGCGACTTGAGCGAAATTTGAATCAGAGGCGTCAAAAATAGCCTGGATATCAACCTTGTCTCCTCTTTCAAGACCTTTTGAAAAATTTTTTGGGATAACAAGGGCCATGTCCAACCCCCCGGAAAATAATTGTCGGCGCAACTCCTTATCACCAGCAAGACTGCCCATGAATGTAAAATATCCGGAGCGTTCAAATGACTCAATAAGACGCCTGCTTGATGGGCTGTTGTCGTGATCCATAACACCGAGATTTATGTTTTTTACATCTGTAGTCACCGCGTAACCGAAGATAATGAGCTGTAATATAGGGGCGATAAAGATAATCATCACCATTCGCTTGTCGCGAAAAGTCTGAATGAATTCCTTTATCATCACGTGAAAAACTCTGTTCATGATGTTACTCAATTTTTCTTTTAAAATTTTTAATGGATAAGCCCAGCAAAAAAGCCGCAAGGAGAATCAGAAAAACAAACTGACGCCACAGCAGGTCCATTCCCATATCTTTAAGAAAGATGCCTCTCAATATCACAAGAAAATATTTTGCCGGCACAAGGTAGGTGATTACCTGGACCCAATCAGGCATATTTTTTATGGCGAACATAAAACCCGAAAGCAGGTAGCTGGGAAGCATGGAAATTATCACCGCCATCTGCATAGCCATTACCTGATTTTTCGCGACCGTGGAAATTCTGATGCCAATACCCAGGCCGGCCAGGGCGAAAACACCGGTTCCAAGAAGAAACAAAAAGAAACTACCGGCAAAAGGCATATCCATGGCAAGAACAGCAACAATTGTAATTATGACCGCGTCAATAAAACCGATGATAAAATAGGGAATAAGCTTTCCGATAACAATCTCATGAGCCTTTATGGGAGTGGAAAGCAGTTGCTCCATAGATCCCCTCTCAACCTCGCCAACAACACAAAGACTGGTAAGCAGCGCGGTCATTATCATCATGATGGTAGCCACCAGGCCCGGGAGAATAAAGTTCTGGCTTCTGAGCCTTGGGTTATACCAGTATCTCATCTGAACATCCACAGGTGGAATAGGGGGCAGTTGGTTTATGCCCTGAGTTGCCAAAGCATCAAAGCCGTAATCGAGAGAATTTTCAGCGAGAATTTCCTGAATATAGCCGGTGGCGATATTGGCTGTGTTGGATTCTCCGCCATCGACTAAAACAGCTATAGAGACAATTTCATTCTTCCCAATTTTTTCAGAAAAACCTCTTGGAATCGACAAAGCAATTTGTGCAATGCTTCTGTCTAATAATTCCCCCAGCTCTTTTTCGGATTTTGGCGTCCCGACAATTTTAAAATATCCGGAACTTGAAAATTTACCAACTAGTTCTCTGCTTTTTCCAGACATATCCCCATCATAAATAGCCAGTCGCACATCACGAATATCAAAGGTAATGGCGTAACCGAAAAGCAGGAGCATCAATAAAGGCATGCCAAAAGACATCAAAAGAGTACGCCAATCCCTTATTATATGGAGGGTTTCCTTGCGAGCAATGGCGCCGATCCTGGTCCTCAATTTCGGCCTCCACTTTTTACGAAACGGTCTTTTTCGGTTCGAGTCTGTTTCTCAATTAAGCTGATAAAAGCGTCCTCAAGGCTTGGCCTGATCAGATCAATATTCAGAACTTTACATCCCTCTTTTAAAAGAATATCCCTGATATACTCTTTAGAGTTTTCCTCTTCGGCTTCTATGTGAATGGTCCTTCCGAATATTCTGGGCTCTGTCATGTTTTTCACATTTGCAAGTGCCCTTAAAGCCTTCTCTATGGGAAGGGTGAGAATGGAATAAAGCCGCCCTTTCACTGCCTTCTCTTTTAACTCACCGGGAGAACCTGTGGCGATGATCCTGCCCGCCGCGATAAGACTCAACGTGTCGCAATGCTCTGCTTCATCCATGTAATGAGTCGTTACAAAAACAGTAACGCCTCGCTGTTTCATTTCATAGATCAGATCCCAGAACATCCTTCTTGAAACAGGGTCAACGCCGGCGGTAGGTTCGTCCAGAAATAATATTTTCGGCTCATGTAAAATTGCGCACCCCAGGGCCAGCCTCTGTTTCCAACCACCTGACAACTCTTCGGTTAGAGCATCCTGTCGATCTTTAAGCCCCGCCATTTCAATGACAAAATCCATTCGCTCTTTCTTTATTTTTCGCGGTATTTTGTAAATACCCGCATAAAAATTTAGGTTCTGAGAAACCGTGAGGTCGGAATATAAAGAAAATCTTTGTGACATGTATCCTATGTTCTGTTTAATTTTGTTTGATTCCTTGATTATGTCAAAACCGCCTACGGCGCCCTGGCCCGAAGAGGGTGTAATGATTCCGCAAAGCATTCTTATAGTGGTGGATTTACCTGCTCCATTTGGCCCGAGGAAACCATAAATCCGGGCGGACGGCACTTTGAAATCGATATGATCGACAGCGACAAATTTTCCAAATGTTCTGGTTAGCCCTTTCGCGATTACGGCATTATCAGGGTCCGCCATTACTCTTCCTTCCTGACTTTGGACATAAACACATCTTCAAACGTCGGGCGGATAACAGCGATGTCCCCCGGCTTCTCACCGCATTTCTCAAAGGCTCTTCTTACTATCATCTTCACATCATCCCTTTCAGACGCCGCTATATGAAGGGCGTCCCCAAAAGGATATACATCCAAAAGTTCAGAAGATTCACTCAGTATCCTCCTGGCTCTATCCTGGGGCGCGCCTGTCATCTCATAAACCTTTTCAGTGTGTTTATCGATTATTCCTTGAGGCTCATCAACGACTAGAAAGCGCCCGTGATGCATCATGCCCACTCTATGACAGCGCTCGGCTTCGTCCATATAAGGAGTGCAGACCACCATGGCTACCCCTCTGTCCGCAAATCGATAGAGAATATCCCAAAGCTCTCTACGGCTTACAGGATCAACTCCTGTGGTGGGCTCATCCAAAAGGAGCAATTTCGGCGTGTGAATCATGCAGCAGGAGACGCCGAGCTTTTTCTGCATCCCACCCGAAAGCTTGGCCGAGGGTCTGTTGGCAAAGGGTTTAAGCCTGGAAAAAGCGTACAATTCCCCAAGGCGTTTCTTTCTCTCTTTTACGGGAACAAAATACATGTCAGCGAAAAAATTGAGGTTCTCCTCTACAGTAAGGTCTCCATATAAGGAAAAATGCTGAGGCATATACCCAACATGCTCTTTAACAGATTCAGATTGGGTTTTGATGTCAAATCCATCAACCTCAACACTGCCCGAATCCCCGTCCATTACACCTATGATAACCCTTAGCCCAGTGGTTTTTCCCGCGCCATCAGGACCCACCAAGCCGAAAATTTCTCCAGGTTCGACATCAAAAGACAAACCGTCAAGAGCGGCGGTCTCTCCGAAGTTTTTTTTCAGGTCCTTTGTTGACAGAACAAACATAGGGCTACTCGGAAAACCTGGCGTCAACGGGCATGCCGATTTTTAATTCGCCATCAGGATTATGAACCGAAACCTTCACGCCATAGACCAATCTCACCCTCTCCTGCCTTGTCTGCACGGTCTTTGGAGTAAATTCCGCTTCTGAAGAAATCATGGCAACTTTTCCTTCATATGTTTTCTCCGGATATGAATCTGAATAAAGAAGAACTTTCTGCCCAAGTTTTACTTTCCCAAGCTCATTTTCAGGAATATAGATTCTTACCCGGCAATGCTCAATGTCCGCTAAGGTAAAAAGAGGGGTGCCAGGCATAACCATCTCTCCAGGCTCAATGCTTCTCTGGAGAACCACTCCTGAAATCGTAGCTTTTACCACAGCTTTTTCTATCTGGGTTTTTATGTATTCGATTTGGGCGTCAGCTTGTTTGATAAGTCCCCAGGCTGATGTTTTTTGCCCTTTAAGCGCCCTGTTTTGGGCGTCAACAGAGTCAAACTGCATGTTTGAAATCGAACCGGCGTCCAATAGATTTTCACTTCTTACAAGGTTAGTCTTCACGTTATTAATAGTGGCCTTCACTGAATTCAATTGACCGGATGCTGTAATTCTAGCTGCTTTAGCAAGGGCAAGCTGGGCGTCCAGACCTTTATGATCAATCTCGACAAGGGTCTGCCCTGCTTTTACCTTCTCTCCCTCCCTAACAAAAACTTTTGTCACAGACCCCATCAATTCCGCTGACAGCTTTACTTCAGTGGCTTCTACGGTTCCATAGATAAGGTCGGTCTGCTCCTTGTACTTTAAAGCAACAATGTAATAGATCACCAAAGCGCCAAGGCTCAGGATTAGAATCACTGGGACGATCTTTTTCGCCATCATGTTACTCCTTTTTATCTCAATCGACTCATGGCCGTTAAAAGCTCAACTCGGGCTAAATGAAAATCATACAGGGCTTTCAGATGATTGGTTTTCGCGGCTGTAAGGGCAAGCTGCGCGTCCAATACCTCAAGGTTTGTGATAGCACCGTTTTTGTATGAAACCTCAGCTATCTGGTAAACCTGGTTTGCCCTGCCTACATTCTCACCGGTTTCCCTGACCCTTTCCTCCGATTCATCAAGATCGGAAAGGGCTTTCCTGATAGTAAAATCAATAGCCGATATCAGAGCGCTTTTCTGTTTAATGGATTTCTGTTTTTCAGCCGCCATCTCCCGCCGTTTTCCCAAGGCTGAAAGGCCGTCAAAAAGAGGAATGCTTATTCCCACACCCACAGTATAATAGTCAGTCCAGTCTTCCTCGAAGTACCATGGCTTTTGCCAGACATAGGACGCGAAGCCCATTACCTTGGGAAGCATTCCGGCTGTAGCGCTCCATGTAGCGTGTTTCTGCCCATCAATTGCCGCGTCAAGGGCCGCTAATTCATTCCTCTCCTCCAAAGCGGTGTTCAAAGCCGAATCAAAAATCGCGTCTTCTTTTACAAGTTCCAATGAGCCGGTAATATCCGGGTTTTTATCCATGAAATAACCAAGAAGAAGCTTTAATCCATCCAGGGATGTTTTTACGCCATTTTGGGCTTTTGTCACTTCAGGGCGTAAATTAGCCACCTCCACCTCGCTTCGGAGAAGTTCAAATTTGCTCGCGGCGCCATTTTTAAACTTTGTTCTGACATCAGCAAGGTGAGCCTGGCTGGTATTTAGGGATTCCAGTCTCGCGGCCAGCAGCTCTTTGGCAAGAAGATGAGTATAAAAACTTATCGCGACTTGCCTGGCTACATCATCCTCCTTCGCGGCCACCTTCAACTCTGTTGCTTTCGCGGCGAATTTCATGGCTTTTATACCAGTAGCGGCTTGCCCTGACGCGAATATTAGCTGAGATAATTTCAACTCAGCTTTGTAATTATTCTCATCTCCCATTTTATTCTTAACCTCGACAGGTGGTATATCCGGCATTCCCGGCGGAAGCATGGAAGAGTAGTCAGGTCCTTTAAAATTGATTTCCGGCACCTCTGAAATATAAGTGTAGCCCCCTTCCGCGGTGATTTTCGGCAGAACATTGGACCAGGTGGCTCTCACCTTGCCCTTTGCTCCACCTATCTCTTCTCTTGCGGCAATAAGCTCCTTATTGTGAACCATGGCGTAATCAATCGCTTTTTCTAAAGTGAAATTTTCTCCTGTTGCTAATGTCGGCGACAAGGAAATTATCAATAGGGCGGGAACCCACATAATGATAAAACCTCGCTTTTTCATTAATAGCTGGATCATTTTTCCTTCTCTCTCTCTTCTGGAGGAACCCTGATGCCCCTGTCAATCAAAGTTGATAAAAAACCGACAAAATCGGAGATATTTATTTCATTTTGAAAAAGTACTTTTGGATCCAAAACTCTCTGAAGCAGAAGCATGATAAACTTTGAGGCGACATCCGGATCAAAGTTGTCGTGAAAAACACCTTCTTTTTGCCCATCTCTGATAATATCCACCAATCCCGCCAAAATCCTTTTTCTGAATTCATCAATAGCTTCCCACACCTCGGGCATTAATATCTGTATATCAGCAACAAAAGGGGTGGTTACGTTTTGCGGGAAGTCCTTAGTCATAAATTTCAGATAGTGATCAAACTTATATTCCGCGGACTCATCGCTTTGAAATATCTCAATGAAACGAGGTATGAAAATTTTGAAATTTGACCCTAATATGGCCACGACCAGGTCTTCCTTGTGATCAAAATGCTTATAAAAAGTCTTCTTGGAAATTTTCAGGTTGTGACAGATATCTCCAATAGTAATCCTTGAAAAGCCTTCTTCCAGAAATCTCTTTTTTGAAGCCAGAATGATTCTGTTCTTTGTATTATTCTCTTTAGCAGAAAGATGTTTGCTGAGTATTTCCACTATTTTCGCTGATTTAATGTCCACTATAGTCTCCTAGGAAACGATTAACGTTTATATCGTTTCTAATGTCGCATTAGTTTTCCTTTTTGTCAAGATTATTTTTTTTGAACGAAATCTTTAAATTGGAAGGGAAAGAAGGGATATTTTTAGCTGTAGGAGTTATACCTTTTCAAGATGGCGATTATTTCCTTATTCTCTTCTTTTTTAGCCAAATCCATAGCGATTTGCCCTTCTTTATTTTTTAATTCGGGGTTCGCGCCATATTCCAGAAGCATTTTAACAATAGCGGGTCTGTTAAATTTCACAGCACATATAAGAGGAGTGTCTCCATCCTGATTGCGGATTTCAATATTGGCGCCTTTGTGGAGCAGGTTGGAGGATTGGACCACTCTCCCGCTTTCCACCATTTCAAACAATTCCATGCTGATTTGCCTAATTTCCGCGCGCTTTAAGAAAAAGATAATAGCCGTTACAAGAACAGCGGCAAAGGCTATGAAGGTTAGGAGCCACCAGAAGAACATCTTTTTCTCTTTAAAAAATTAAACTAAAGCTAAAAGAACTATAAGTCCTTCAATAACAAGCATTTTTAAAGTTGTCAATTCAACTTGTATCCTATAAATATTTTAACCCTTTCACAATTTAATGCAATGCCCTTCTTTTAGATTAAATAATATATTTGTAGATGACTTTTTTTGACAAACTTATGAAGATTTTTCAAGGCTGAGATTCTCAATCTCATATTCAATTCCTACCGGATCCAATTTCATCAACCAGCCTTTATCTCTCGGGCTTTCCACCGCCAATTGAGGATTTATCCCAAGGTCAAAATTTACATCAACAATTCTTCCTGAAAGGGGCGACCAGACCATATGAACCCTGGCATTACCTGCTGTGAGCCTTGTGCAGGGTTTTCCCTGATCCACTCTATCGCCAATTTCGGGAATCTCAATTGTTAATAATTCGCCAATGGAATCGGTGAATTTTTTTTCAATTCCAACCAAGACCATTCCATCAGGTTCAATCCTTGCCCAGGTAATACCTCTTAATGTGAAGATGTTTCCAGGCTCAATCAGACCTCTTGGCTCCTTGCCTTCCTTTTCACTTTTTTTATCATCAGGTCCAGTGTTAACCGCTCTTGAGACAGCGCTTCCAAGCTCATCTCTGGTGAAGGGCTTGGCGATAAAATCAAATGCGCCTTGCCTGATGGCTTTCATGGCTGTGGACATTGTCGCGAAACCCGTAATCATTACAACCCGCATAGCGGGATAATTTTTTTTGGTATGTTCAAGAAGTTCCATTCCATCCATGCCCGGCATCATCAGATCGGTGATCATCGCGTCAAAGCTTTCTTCCTTTAATGTATCAAGGGCGGCTGCGGCGGCATTGGCCGATTTGATCAAGTAGCCCTCTTTTCGCAACGCTTTGCGCACGCTAAGGATTACAACTTCCTCGTCGTCTACAATCAGAATTTTTCCCTTTTCTCCCATGAATGTCTCCAGAAGGCACCTGCATATATACTATAGTCTATCAGGATTACAGCATTTTCGGTGTAAAAAAAATTAACTTATCTTTTGTCTAATGTTTTTTATTCCGCCTGCCATTTACAGAAGGCAGATCCATTACCGCGTCCCCAAAGTCTTCTATAAGGTCGCCCATTGATTCATAAAACATTTTGGTTTCCGCTGAAAAGCGCATAAGGATATTGTTCAATTTCTCTGGAATATACTTGTAGACTTTACCGAGATTCATAATTCGATAATGATAAAATGCAGCGGCATCAGCAGACCTTAGCGAAGATATTATTTTGGGATCAAAATCATCAGATTCGTTTACTTCATGAAAACTGAGCATGCCTTTACCAATCAAAAAAGCTAAAATATTTCCAAAGCTCCAGACATCATAGTCAGGGAAATGCTGGGAAAGATCAAAATCTATCCAGCGAAAGTCGCCGGAATCCCGATCAATAAAGATATGATCGTTCCTGATGTCGCCATGACATACATTTTTTTCATGGAGAAATTTAATCGCCTCCATACTTGGGATTAGCTTTTTAAGCAACCCGGGAAGGCTGGTATGAAAATACTCCTCGTGGTCCATATTAATATCAAAAATATAATCGTAAAGAGTGGGACCATGTATAAAATCGATGACCTTGACCTTGTTCCCCACATCATCTCTAAGTGTGACCCCCTGCATAAATCTCATATCGCCCCGGACAATTTCCAGCACCTTGCTCTCTTTTGAAGGACTTCTGAAACACCGAATCCTGATTGGGCCAACGTGAGCCATAAACTCTTCAAAGAAAACAAGTTTGAGCAGACGAGTTTTGCCATCGGAAAGCTCTTTTGTCTTTTTGACCCAATATTTTGGCTGGTCATCCAGGCCGAATCGTTTTTCGGTTACATCTCCCAGAACAAAAAAACGTCTATCCTCAAGCTCTACAACGTGACCACGGTAAATATTTATCTGAGAAGTTGTGTCCTTTATCAGAGAAACTTTGCTGTAAAGCTTTTTTCCAATAACTTTTTTGACCTGCTCAATCAGTTTATTATTTTCAACCGAAGAATTGCTCATCTTGTTCCAATTCGATTCATTATAAAAACCTCAGAAATTTATCTTGTTCTCCTTTTCAACGGTCGCGACCATCTCCTCAAATTCGTTTTCCACCTTATTCGCGGCCATTTTGGACGCTCCATTAATGACGCCAATTCGCATATCAAGGTATCGCACCAGCTTTATTCTTAGATTATCGGCTTTTTCTGAATTGAGTTTTGCCGATTCCCATTTTCTCTTTTCCTTAACAAACTCATCATAGTTATCGGCAGCGTTTTTTATCTTTGTAAAGGCTTTTACTACGGGCGCGGCCTCTTTCTGTAGATCAAGAGCCGCCGGCGTGGGTTTTGAACACCTTATGGTAAATATTCCAATAACAATAATAAGCAAAAGGGAAAACGCCATCTTTTTCATAATTACCTCCAAGGTCATTTTGTCTATTCTATCTGGAATTCTCAATAATATCATCAACCATTATTGGCCGGCTTTTGCTCTCATCTTTTTCCTCAGGAGAAGCACAGCGCTAACTATTATCAAAAATAAAACCATGGCCACCATAACTTCAGGCTGAAGAAGATCGGTCATTCCGGTGATGGTTTTGAGCCTTCCCACAGTGAAAATCACTACAACCACAGCGGGAATCAGACCAATGAAAGTGCCGATAACATAATCCCGCACTCTGATATCGGTAGCGCCTAAAAGCCAATTCAAGGGAGGCGCCATTGTCAGCAATACCCTTAACAGGGCAACGGTCTTTATACCATTTCGTTCCATCTCTACAAGATAACCGCCCAATAGGCTTTTCTCAAGCTTAGGTCGGAAATATTCTTTTAAAAAGAATCTGGATATAAGAAAAGTTAAAGATGTGCCAATAGTGCACGCTATAAGGCAATAGGCGCATCCTTCCCAGAAGTTATAGACCAGCCCAGCCGCCACAACCATAACAAGACCCGGAACCTGAATAAGAATTACCAGAACCGTAATTATGATGAACAGGGTGGGGCCAAAAGGTTGATTGGCTATTTCAGTCAGATCGACAAGTTTCCCGTTTATAGTCTCAAGGCTTATGCTGTTCTTTACCTGAGGAAGATTGGCGAAAAGGAGACAAGCGAGAATAAAAATACCAAAGATTATGGGCTTTATGGGAATGGATTTATTTTCCGGGGAATCTGAATTCATTAATATTACGTCATTTTTTTAAAAATATTTAACAAAAGCAATTTATTTCAGTCACGAAAAGTTTTAACCCTGACCGCGTTCTTTCGAATTGTGAATTTCGCGTCAAGTTTTCCTGGCTGCTCTCCATCCACATCCAGCAGAACTTCCTGGTCGCTATAAGCCTCCAACTCCTGCCCTTGATAGGTTTCAACTTTTGGAAGTTCGACGTGTTTGCCTTTATAGATGGAATTCATGTCCACCAACCGCTCTTTCATGTTCATATCGCCGATAATAATAATATCGAACTTTCCATCATCCATTTTCGCATAGGGCGCCACATGCATTCCACCACCGAAAAACCGCCCATTAGCTACAACGCAATTGAATATCTTTTTAGTTCCAAGGTCCTTGCCATCAAGGACAAGGCGTATGGTTTTGTTTTTATAGGTGATGATCGAAGCGGCGCTTGCCCATAGAAAACTGGCGAAGCCGCCTAAAACCTTGGTGGTTCTGTTCACTCTCGCGTCTACCTCTCCACCAATTCCCATAGATACGATATTTATAAAATACCGGACGCGCTTCTTGTCCTGATGATCAACAAACTCCATCTGCCCGATATCAATCCGCTTTGTATTATCCCCCGCCAATAAGGGCGCCACCTTGGTAAAGTCTCTCTGAGTACCTAAAGTACGTCGCAGGTCACCACCTGTACCCTGGGTAATGTTCGCGAAAACGGCGTCAGGATTCACAAGGTCATTACCATCAAAAAAGCCGTTTATGACCTCGTTGTTTGTTCCATCGCCTCCTACCGCCACGATCATCTCAAATCCCTCTATTAAACCCTGTCTTGTAAGTTCGGAAGCGTCTTTTGGGGCTGTAGTGAACACATATTGAAAACCCGCCACATATTTCCCGATCTCATCAGAGATTAACGGCCAGTTTTTCAAAGTGGCGCCATTGGCGCTGTTGGGATTTACCACCACTAATGTCTTAAAGGACATAAGCACCCCCAAAGTTTCCTTTTGATATTTTTTCGCCTCAGACAGTATAGACAGGGGCATAACCAGTGAGCAAGAGTTTTAAAGTAAAAAGAGAAAAAATCAGGCTTTTCAATCCGCGGATGGCAACTCCATGTCAATCCGATCAAAAAGGCTGACCATTCTTTGCTTTGGAATAGAAGACTCAAAAAATCCCGCTGTCAGGGTGACCGTGTTGTCATAACCAGACATCCCAATAACCATAAATGGCGGAAAACAAGGAGGAACTACAAGGTGGGCGGACTTAACATTCAAGTGACCAAAGTCCAGAAGCTCCTTTTTTATCGGACCCATATTTGTTAACCCGGGAGGCATATTTCCATGCTTCACCATTGATTTAAAAGCGGTTGTAATTATCCAGCGCCATATGAAAAAAGGATATTGCCCTACAGTAATAAAAGCACCGATTGCAAAGGGAAGACCGAGATAATTCTCTTTCTGCCTGTCGATTATCTTTTTGACTTTTAACAATGTCTGCTCAAAATTATTGCCGGGATTATCAATCAGGTTAACGAAATAGAACGCGCTTAAATTGCATATTCCCGCTGTTTGTCCCGATTTGAAATATCTGCGGAGGTCCACGGTTCCCGCTAATCTCAGGGCATCCTTTTTGTTCCAGTTCGACTGATTTATAAACGCCCTGATTGTAGCCGTGACAAAAATATCATTTAACGTGGCGTTATATTTTTTGCCATATTTAATCAACTGTTTTATTCTTTTTTTGTCAAAGAACTTACTGACAATTATCTCTTTACCGGTTTTATTCCACCCTGTTGGAAAAAACATGGTTTTAAAAGGATGGAGATTACCCCGGATTTCCTTAAAGTGAATGAGGAAAATTTTAATTAACTCATACGGGAAAAATTGCCAGGCTATCTTCCTGGCTTTTCTGGAAGCCTTA